>NZ_JBHTST010000020.1:0-79947 GCF_042794995.1 Streptomyces sp. NPDC056503 | reverse complement strand
CTCCCGGCGGAGCGGCGCCCCCGTCGAGGCCGGTGCGGGGCTCCCCAGGACGTCGGGGCCGGCACCGGACGACGACCGGGCCGGCCCCGGTGGGGCCGGCCCGGCGGATGCCGCGGGGAGCGCTCCGTGGTCAGTTCGCGTTCACGAGGTCGTGGGCGGGGACGGTGACGGTCCGTCGGCCGGGGGCGCCGCCGAGGACGACCTTGCGCAGGGCGCTGTTGTTGCCGAGGTCGGTCTCCTTCAGCCGCTTGGCCGGGTTGGCGAGGACCTGGATGTAGTAGGTGCCGTTGGGCAGGTCCGTGATGTCGAAGGACTGTCCCGGCAGGTCCTGGGTGTAGGTGTCGCCGGAGCCGACGTCCAGCACCTCGCGGACGGAGAGGGAGTTCTCCTGGCCGCAGGCGGTGGACAGGTCGGTGTTGTTCGGGTGCCAGTTGGCGTTCTTCACCGTGTAGTCGACGGCGTCGGTGTTGGCGAGGCAGAAGGCCTCCTTGCCGCTGCGGACCGCTTCCTTCTTGTCGGCCTTCAGCAGCCGGTAGCTGGCGAAGTCGGTGAAGTGCCAGTGCACGTGGCCGGGGCGCGGGTCCCACTCCATGGTGCCGGTGGGGGTGTAGCCGACCTGCTTGCCCTGGGCGTCGTAGAAGTACTGGTACGCGTCCATCTTGGCCTTGCCGGGCGAGCGGAAGCCGTCCACGACGAGCTGGGCCGGGCCGGCGTTCCAGACGTTCGCGCTGAAGGCGAGGTAGTCCTTGCCGGGGACGTCCTGGACGCCGCCGTCGCTGATGGTGATGCCGTAGGCCGGCAGGGACCGCAGGTCGGGCTTGGGGACGTTCGGGACGGACGGGGTCCCGGTGGGGCGCGCGGACCGGGGGGCGAGGGCGGGGGCCTTGCGCGAGCCGTCGGTCTGGCCGGGGGTGTCACCGGCGGCCTGGAGGCCGGCGCGGCCGGCCTGCCGCACCTTCAGGGCCCACGGCAGGGCCGGGGGCGCGGCCTTCAGCGGCCCGTGGCCCACGTTGTACGAGGGGCCCGCGCCGCTGGTCTGCGGGGCGCCGGCCTGGGCGGCGGTCGGGGCGTGTCCCGCTCCGTGCCCGGCGTGGGCGGCGGGGGCCTGGTGCGCGGAGCCGTGCCCGGCGTGTTCCGCCGCGGCGGCCGACCGGGCGTCCTCCCAGCTGCGTTCCTCGACGGTGAGCTTCACCGTGGCGGGCTTGTCGGCGATGCCGAAGAGGTCGCGGTACTTCTTGGCGACCCCGACCTTGGCCGTGTACGTGCCGGCGGCGAGCTTCACGGGGTCGGTGTAGGAGCCGGCGTAGGTATTGGCCGCCCACCCCTTCTCGACGCCCCAGACGGAGCCGAGGGTGAAGGGGTTGGTGGGACAGCTCTCCGGATACTTCGAGGTGGCGGGCGCGTCGGGCCGGATCCGGCCGCTGGCGTTGTTCGGGCAGAAGCTCTCCGCGCGGCGGACGACCACCTTGCCGTTCTTGTCCGTGACGGTGATCTCGGCGAAGCCCGGCAGTCCGGAGAAGTCCTTCACGGTGCCCGGGGGCAGCGCCTTCGCCTTGCTCCTGCCGCCCTCGAACACGGTCTGGGTGACGGTCACCGGATCCTTGTAGGACTTCCGGGTCACCTTCAGCTCCAGCGGCCGTCCCTCGGCGGTGAGGTACGTGCCCAGGTCCAGGTAGACGCCCGGCTCCTCCTTCCACGAGGTGAGCGTGACCGAGCCGGTCGCCGCGACGAGGCTCAGCTTCGGTCCCGTCGCGGCCGTCGCCCGCTCCGGCGCGGCGGTCATGAAACCGACCGTCACCGCCATGGCGGCGACAGCCGTGGTCCCCGCGAGCAGCGGCCGCCGTAGCCGGTTGGTGCGCGTCGTGTC
This sequence comes from Streptomyces sp. NPDC056503, assembly GCF_042794995.1. Lineage (NCBI taxonomy): Bacteria > Bacillati > Actinomycetota > Actinomycetes > Kitasatosporales > Streptomycetaceae > Streptomyces > Streptomyces sp. NPDC056503. Next base: position 78,080 of record NZ_JBHTST010000020.1, on the reverse strand, counting down.
CATCGTTCTCTCGTCCTCCGGATGCCGTGGGGAAGCGGATCGGCCGCGGCCCGGCGGGGCGGTCTCCGCCCCGGGGCTCACGCGGTGTGGGGCGCTCGGTGCACCCGCGCTATGAGAGGAAGGCGCCGGGCGTCCGGTTGTCCGGAGAGCCGAAACGTCACGATGTTGGCCGGAAGACGCTCCCCTACCGAAAGCCGGACACGCCCGCCAAAACGGCACCTCACCAAGGGAAAGGGGCTCCGGTCCGGAAGGCGTCGAGAAAGCCCGCGGTGGCCCGAAAACACCGGGAGCGGATCCGGTGCGGCGGGAGGTCGCCCCGGGGAACCGCCCTCGGCCGGCACCGGGCGCGCGGTCTGCCGCCGTACCGCCTCCGGGGGGCGCCGGACGGGCGGCTCGGCCCTGCCTCACTCCTGGGGGTGAACGGGAGCCGGAGGAGACGACGAAACGGCTCCCATCCGTACGCCTGCCCGCTACGAAGACTCTGCACAGGCCGCCCCCGGCCCGTGGCCTCGGCCCGCGCCCTTCGCGGCCGGCCCCGTCTTCCGACCAAGGACCCGCATGCGATGGACACCCCGCCCCCGGACGGCCGTCCCGGACGGCTGCGCCTGGTCCCCCCGCACGGAGCCCGCCCGGTGAACCGGCCCGTGCCCCTCGGCGACCCGGCCCCGCCCCCGCGCCGGGCCCTCGCCGACGTCATGCGGAAGGTCGCCCAGGGCGACCAGCAGGCGTTCTCCACCCTCTACGACGCCCTCGCGCCGATGGTGTTCGGCATCGCCGTCAGGGTCCTGCGCGACCGCGCCCAGTCCGAGGAGGTCGCCCAGGAGGTCATGATCGACCTGTGGCGGCAGGCCGCCCGCTACCAGCCCGCCGCGGGGTCCGTCACCGCCTGGGCGGCGACCATCGCCCACCGGCGCGCCGTGGACCGCGTCCGCTCCGCCCAGGCCGCCGCCGACCGCGAACACGCGCGGGCGGCCCGCGAGCACGCCACCGCCGTCGGCCTCACCCTCGAACCGACCGGAGGATCACCCCGGCCCACCACGTCCCCCCTGCTCCTGCTGGCGCTCCCCGCCTGACGCCGAAGTCCGGGATGCCGTGGCCGCCGCGCTCCCCGCCCGAGCGGGTCGGCGTTCAGGCCGGCGGACGGGGCGCGGTGCGAGCCTGTCGCGCTGCCGTGCGGAGAGCCGAGACGACGGCCGTGGTCGTCGGGTCGGTCGTGCCGGTGCGACGGGTCGCGGCGAACAGGCTGCGCAGGATCGGGTGGTCCTCGATGGGGGCCGTGCGGATTCCCGGGGTGCTCGGGTCGATGGCCGTCCGGGGGACGAGCGCGGTGGCGAGGCCGGCGCGCGCGAGGGCGAGCTGGGCGGCGATGTCGGCGGTGACGTAGCGCGCCGCGGGGGTGAAGCCGGCCTGCCGGCAGGCGTGCAGGATGGCCTGTCCGCAGTCCGTGGTCGGCGGTGGCACGACGAGGTCGTGCGGGGCCAGTTCGCCCAGGGCGACGGGGCGCTCGCCGGCTCCGTCGGCGGCCGCGGTGACGACGAGCAGCGGGTCGTCGAGCAGCGGCGCGACGTCGACGCCCCGGTCCGCGGTCTCCGGCAGGTGGTGGTACCGCTGCCCCACCACCACGTCGACGGTGCCGAGGGCGAGTTCCCGCAGTTGCGCCCGGTCGGTGACGAGACAGGTCACGGCGAGCTGCGGATGCCGCTCGCCCAGCGCGGTCAGCGCGGGGGCCACGATCCTGGCGACGGTCGACGGCAGCGCGGCGAGCGTGGCGGTGGCGCCGACCGTGCCCTTGACCGCCGCGACGGCGCACTCCGCCTCCTCCATGGCGGCGAGGATCCGGTCGGCGTGTTCGAGGAGCACGCGGCCCGCCTCCGTGAGCGCGACGGTCCGCCCGTCGGGACGCAGGAGGTCGACGCCCACGTCGTTCCTGAGCGCGGCCAGTTGTTGGGACACGGCGCCGGCGGAGAGCGCCAGGGACCGGGCGGCCGCGGTGATGGAACCGCGGGCGGCGACGGTCTTGAGCATGTACAGACGGCGGACATCGAGCATGACCCGATAGATTACCTAAAGGGTTCCCTTAGAAAAGATCCCCTTGACCTGCCGAGTCGTGGTGAGCGACCTTCGGCGCATGGAAATCTCCGCCTGCATCTCCGCCGTCGCCCGGCCCCTCCACGACTTCGGCGACGAGTTCATGTCCGACGACGCGACCGCCGCCCTCGGCCTGCGCGCCGGGTTCGCCCCCGGGCGCGGCTTCTACTGTCGCGGACGGTTCGGGGTGCTCGGCGAGGCGCCGGCCTCCGTGGTCCAGGCGGTGCAGGGCTTCCTCGGCCCTGGCCTGGTCACCGCCGGCTGGCGGGCCGGGCGGTCCGTGATGCCGGCGGAGGAGGCCGCCGCCTGCTACGCACAGGCCGTCCGGACATGGGGGCGCGCCCACATCCCCGCCGACGCCGACGTGGAGCACTTCAACCACCTGGCACAGCGGCTGATCGACGCCGCCGACGCCGACGGGCTGCCCCTGTTCGCCGGGTGGCGCGCGCAGCCCGTACCGGGCGACGATCCGGTCGGCGCGGCGATGCAGCGCGTCCACGTCCTGCGGGAACACCGTGGCGCCTGCCATCTGGCGGCGGTGCGCCTGTCCGGGCTGAGCGCCCGGGAGGCCATGGTCGTCGACCTCGGCGTCGAGAGGGCGCCCCACTACGGCTGGCGGGAGCCCCGTCCCGTCGCCGCGCCCCTCGTCCCCCGACGGCAGCGTGCCGAGCGGCTCACCGACGAGCTGCAGGCGCCGCTCTACGCCACGCTGACGGACCGGCAGCGCGACGAGTTCGCCCGGCACGTCCGGGTGTTGACCGCTTCCCGATCCGCGCGTTGACCGCTTCCCGGCCTCATGCCGGGACCGTGTTCTCCGTGGGCCGGGCGGAGCCACCCGGGAAGGGTGGACCCGCGCGAGTCGACCTCCGGCCGGCGGATGCCGCTGCCGCGCGGGGGCGGCCGGGAAGGGGTTGGAACCGGTGAAACCGGTGACACGCGAGGTATGAGGTTTCTGCGCGCCTCGGTGTCCGGAGCCGTGGTCGTGGTGACGGGTGCGTCGAGCGGGATGGGCCGGGCCGCCGCGGCGTGCGCGATCGGGGTGGCGGGAGCCGTCGGGGCCCGCTCGGCGCTTCGCCCCGTGCGGGGCGGTCCGCCCCGCGCGTCGTTCCGAACGGGAAGTCTCCCGTCCTGAAGGAGGTCGTCCCCATGGCACAGTGGCACCGTCTCATCCGCGCCACGCCCCAGGAGGTCTGGTCCGTCCTGGGCGATCCCCACCAGTACGGCCGCTGGGTCGTGGGGGCTCACCGGTCCTGGCCGCAGGGCGGGGGATGGCCCTCGGAGGGCGCCGAGCTGGGATACGCCCTCAAAGCCGGCCCGTGGACCTACCGCGGCCGCACCGTCTCCCGACGCTGTGAACCGGTGCACCGCCTGGAGTTGGAGGCCAGGAGCGGTGTCGGCAGCGCCAGGATCGCGTTCCTGATCGAGCGCTGGGGGCAGGACACCCTGGTCGTGGTGGACGAGCATCCTCTGGTGGGGCCGGCGGCCGCCTGGCACAACGCGGCCCTGGACACCCTCCTGCGCTGGCGCCACCGGGGCATGCTCGCCCGCCTGGCCGAGGTCGTCGAGTCCGCGGCGAAGGCGGAAGACCGTGCCCACGCCTGACGCCGTCGTCATCGGCGCCGGCCCCAACGGCCTGGTCGCCGCCAACCTCCTCGCCGACGCCGGCTGGCACGTCGTGGTCCTGGAGGCCCAGGACGAACCGGGAGGAGCGGTGCGCAGCGACAGGGGCGTCCATCCCGACTACGTCCACGACCTGTTCAGTGCCTTCTACCCGCCGGCCGCCACCTCCCCCGTCATCCGGGACCTCGCCCTGGAGCGGTAAGGACCGCGCTGGAGCCGGGCCCCGCCGCGTCGTCGCTCCCCCGGCCTGGAGCGCCTGAACCCCGCCCTGGTGGGCGGCGCCGTGAACCAGGGCACCACCCAGCTCCACCAGCAGCTGCTCTTCCGTCCGCTGCCCGGCGCCGGCCGCTCCCGCTCGCCCATCCGCGGTCTGTACCTCGCCTCCGCCACCGCCCATCCCGGAGGCGGCGTCCACGGCGCCCCGGGCGCCAACGCGGCCCGCGCGGCCCTTCGCGCCTTCCGCCTCCCGCGCCGCCCGTCTTCAAGTACTGGATGGTGACGACCGTTGCGATCTCGTTAGACATTCACTTCTTGACGACAAAAGCCCCGGTCAAGTTGACTTCGGGGCACCTCGGCCGCACCGTCGCGGTCTCGTCAGGGAGGTAACCCCACATGAACGCAATGACCCGTCGTGCCGTCATGGGCACGGCCGCGGTCTCGATGGCCCTCGCCCTCTCCGCCTGCGGTGACGCCGGCGGCGACGGCCAGGACGAGCGCAGCCCGACCAAGATCGGTCTGCTCCTCCCGGAGAACAAGGCCGCGCGGTACGAGTCGCTGGACAAGCCGCAGTTCGAGAAGGCCGTCAAGAGGTCCTGCCTGGACTGCGAGGTCGTCTACGCCAACGCCGCCTCCGATGTCGTGAAGCAGAAGCAGCAGTTCGACCAGCTCGTCGCCGACGGCGTGAAGGTCATCGCGCTCGACCCGGTCGACTCCGCCAAGGCGGCCGGCTGGGTCAAGGAGGCGAAGGCCAAGGGCGTCAAGGTCGTCGCGTACGACCGCGCGATCCAGGGCGCCGACGCCCACGTCAGCCACGACAACTACGCGGTCGGCGAGCTCCAGGGCGAGGCCCTGCTCTCCGCCCTCGGCGCCAAGGCCGCCACCGCCCGGATCGTCATGATCAACGGCGACGAGAAGGACCCGAACGCCGTTCTGTTCAAGAAGGGCGCCCACATGGCCCTCGACGGCAGGGTGGGCAAGATCGCCTACGAGGCCTCCGGCGAGTGGGACCCGAAGGTCGCGGGCGAGAAGATGACCGCCGCCGTCGCCTCCGTCGGCAAGGACAGGATCGGCGCCGTCTACTCCGCCAACGACGGCATGGCGGGCGGCATCGTCACCTCCCTGGAGAACGCCGGCATCAAGGGCATCCCGGTCGGCGGCCAGGACGCCGAGGTCGCGGGCATCCAGCGGATCGTCGCCGGCACCCAGACCTTCACCATCTACAAGTCGCCGCTCGACCTCGCGCCCAAGGCGGCCGAGTTCGCGGTCGACCTGCTCCTGGACGTGCCGATCCGCGCCCAGACCCAGACCGACGGCGTCCCCTCGAACCTCCTCGACCCCGTGGTCGTCGACAGGACCAACATCCAGTCCACGGTGATCCAGGACGGCATCTACACCGCCGCCGACATCTGCACGCCGGACCTCGCCGACGAGTGCGACGAGCTCGGCATCAAGTAGGCCCCGCCCCGCCGGTACCCGGTCCTTCACGGGCCGGGTACCGGCGGTCTCGCCCGAGGCCGGGCCGGGACGCGTCGGCGCGCGAACACCCCCACCGGCGACGGCCGACGACGCCCTGGCCCAGCACACGTACCCGGACGCGGCGGAGTCCCGCTCGCTCGCCGGCCCGACCGCCAACCCCTGGTCGCGGCACCGGCTTCCGCGGCGCAGCGTGCCTATGCCTTCCCCGGCACCGTCACCGTCGCGTCGATGCGCCTCGGGCTCGGACCGTGATCAGCCCGTCTCCGAAGCACCGGCCCGCTTCGCCGGCTCGGTGGTGACCCGCCCCAGCAGGACCGTGGGCGTCGACTTGACGGCGTACCAGGTGTTCGCGCTCTCGTCGGCGGCCGGGGCCCAGGCTGCCACCACGGGGAGTTCGCCATGGTCGCCGGCCTCCAGCGGGGGCAGCGTCCAGGACATGCCGCGGTACTGGCCGTAGTCCACGCCCCATGTGCTGAACGAATGATCGTGCACCTCGTCGATCAGCGCGGCCCACTGCCGGGGCACCTCTCCCGTGTCGGCGGCCCGACAGATCGCCTCCTCGTCGCTGCCTCCGATGGTGAGCCGGGTCTTCCCGTCCTCCACCGTGATCGCCGCCAGCGCCTGCCCGCCGTCGTATCCCCCGTCGGCACCCTCCGGAAGCCGCGCCGGCAGTCCCGCCGAGAACTGCGCCCTCCCGAGCGGCGCCAGGGCGTCGATCCGCCAGACCGCCGCGCGGCAGTCGGTCAGCGGCCCCCAGTTCTCGGGGTCGAGCTCGGGATCGTACCGGGTCAACAGCAGCTCGACGCGGGCCCTGGAAGTCACCCAGCGGGCGAGCGTGCGGTCCCCCGGCAGCCGGAACAGCTCATCGGGCCGCGGCGGAAGGCGGGTGCTCCCGATGGTCGTGGTGAAGGTCAGCGGGCCGAACGGCGTGTCGATGGCCGGCTGGTCGGCGGGACGCAGACGGGTGCGCGGGACGGTGGGGAGGAGCACCGGCCCAGCGTACTGCGGTGCGACCTGCCAGGATCCGCCGGACGGAACCTACCCGGCCGGGTCCCGTCCCAGTGAGGTGAGCAGGGCGTCGAGTCCCGCGGTGAGCTGCTCCTCGCCGCCTCGTTCGGCGAGGGCGGGGCCGTACTCCCGGAGCATGGGGAAGTCGCGGGCCGGCAGGCGGTGCAGTCCGAGCCGGAAGGCGGGGTCGGGTTCCTCCGGATCGTCGACCACCGCGCGCAGGTCGATCACGATGTAGCCCAGCACCCAGGAGATGAAGGCCCGGTACACCCGCAGCGCCGTCCCGTCGTCCAGGCCGGCCGCCCGCAGCAGCGCCAGCAGGCGTTCGTGGACGCGCAGCACGGCCTGGGGCCGGCGTGCCAGAGGGACCGTCAGGGGGCGGCTGGCGCACAGGGAGATGACGTTCGGGTGCTCCACGGCGACCCGGTACAGCTCGCGGGCGATGCCGTGCAGGGCCTCGCGCAGGTCCGGGGGGCCGACGGCCGACTCCTCGGGCCCCTCGGCGCCGGTCCGACGCGGGCCGGCGCTCAGCCGCTCCTCCACTTCCAGGAAGAGGGTCTCGACGAGCCCGTCGAGCAGATCGTCCTTGCTCGCCGTGTACCGGTACAGCGCCATGGTCTCCACGCCGAGCTCCACCGCCACCCTGCGCATGCTCAGCGCGGCCAGGCCCTCGGCGTCGGCCACCGTGAGCGCGGCGTGCAGCACGCGCTCGCGGGTCAGCCGTTCCCGACGCGGTGCCGATGGTTCGCCGCTCATGATCAGGACCACCCTTGACGACTCGCCCCCTGTCGGAGCAGTATATACGACATAAACGTATGAAATACGCTTATCGCGCATACGTAGGGTGGAGGTCCTGGTCATGGACCCCTGGTGGCTGCCCCTCCTTCTCTGGGTCGTCCTGATCTCCGGCGCGGGGCTGTTCCTCGCCGCGCCCGTGGTGTCCCGGTGGACCAACCGGCTGCTGCTCGTGGCCGCCCTCGTCACCTGGAGCGTGCTCGCCGTGAAGGTGTCCATGGCATCCGCGTCCACGAGCACGAGCACGACCATCGACGTCTCCGTCGTCGACGGGATCGGCGTCGCCGCCGGCTGCCTGATGGAACACGGGGTGCTCTGCCTGGGCCGGCAGGAGAACCCGTCGTACCCCTTCTCCCCGGGCGTCGGCACCTGGGTCCTCCTCGCCGCCCTGCTCGTCGGGTTCGTGCGGCTCCTGGAGATCCGCAACGCCCGCGCCGGCTCCATCGCCATCGAGGTGGACGACCTGCTGTACGCCAATCCGCGGAGCGACGGCGACAGCCCGGGCGAGGCGGGATACCACGCGGCCACGTGCACCGCGAGGATGCGCACCATCCTCGCCACCCAGGTGCAGACACCGCCGCCCCTGCCCGGGGGCGAGCCGGTCCTCAGCCTCCCCACCGTGCTGTACGAGGCCAAGCCCAAGGACGGCGATGTCCTCACCAAACTGCTCGCCCTCGCCTGGCAGTCGGCGTTCCCGCAGCGCGGCTGGCGGATGACCGGCCACGTGCAGCGGTCCGGCGCGGGGTACGGCGTGACCGTGAACATGACCGAGAAGGCCACGCACCGCAGCGTCCTCCAGGACACCTACTGGGAGGAGTCCGAGGAGGAGGCCGTGTACAAGGCGGCGTACACGGTGGCGCAGCTCGCCGTGGCGAGCACCGTGGGGATCCCCCGCTGGACCAAGTGGCGCGCCAAGAACGGCCGCGGGCTGCGGCACTACCGGGACGGCGTCGACCTCCTGCGCAACGGCGGCGAGAAGCGGCGTGCGGAGCGGGAGTTCGGCGCGGCGGTCGGCCTGGACCCGGCCAACGGGCTGGCCCGCTCCGAACTGGCCCTGCTCAAGGAGGGCACGCCCGAGGGGTACCTCCAGGCCCTGGAGATCTACCTCGGCCTCGTCACGGCGTACCCGGCGATGGCGCAGCCCCGCTACCGGGCCGGGATCGTCCTGGACCTGGTGGACGAGTGGCTGGACGCGTGGCTGGCCGACGAGGCGTGGCGCGGACGCCTCGACCGGGCCCTGACCGGCGCGGGTCTCGCGCCCGCGTCGGGAGAGGGCCGGGAGCGGGACCGACCGGCGGCGCGCGAGCACTTCCTCGACGTCTCCCTCCACGTGCTCACGGCCCTGCGCGCGGAGCTGGACACCGTCCGGCTGATCAGGGGCTGGTGAGCGACGGAGACCCGCGGGCTCTACCGCGAGCTCGTCCGGCCGACCGAGAGCCTGCGCGCGCAGACCCGGTCCGCCGTCGACGCCGCGATCCTCGCGCGGAGCCTCCACGCCCGGTTCGCCGAGGGAGCGCCCGTGCCGTCCGTGGCGGACCTCCGGACGGACGGCAGCGACTTCGCGGAGGCCGAGCGCCGGCTCCGGGCCGCGTGCGGGTACGACCGGAGCCGCCGGTACCGGGCCACCTCCGCCCGCTCCGCGAGCGACGGTGAGGCCCAGGGGCGGATCCAGATCGCGGGGCTCGTCCAGTACAACGCCGCCTGCTTCTACGCCCGCCTGATCGGGCCGCCCGCCGGGGACGACGACCCCGACTGGGCCGGGCGTACGGAGGAGGCCGCCGCCCTGGCACTCGAACACCTCACGGCGTCGGTGCGGAACTCCGAGCTCCTGGACGACTGGTTCGTCCACCTGGCCGGCGACCCGGACCTCCGGCACCTGTGGAGTCACCCGGAGTTCCAGGGCTGGACCCTGACACGGCACGCGGGGAACGACACACGGGAAGGAGACGGTCATGACCGTCGAGAAGTTGGCGCCGCCGCTGGCGGCGGCATATGAACGCTACGTGCAGGAAGGCCGACGCCGCGCCCCGCTGAGAAGGCCCGCGGGCATGATGGGGCTCGTCTCCGTCGAGCAGCGCGCCAGGCCCGTGCGCGTCGTCGTCTCGGTGGAGTGCGACCCCGACGCCCCGCCCGTGGGAGCGGGCGACACCGAGATCAACGAGGGCGGACGGTCCATCCGCACGGGCATCGTCCCCCTCGACGCGCTGGAGGAACTGGCCGCGCAGCCGGGTGTGCGCCGGATCGTGCCGGCCTCGCAGCTGCGGCCGTGCCTGGACCTGGCCCTGGGGAAGGTCGGCGTGCCCGAGTTCCGCACCCGCCTCGACCGGAGCGGGGACGGCGTGCTCGTCGGAGTCGTGGACACGGGCATCTTCCTGGGGCATCCCGCCTTCGCGGGACGGGTCGAGCGCGTCTGGGACCAGACGCTGGCCGGCGGGATCGGGGTCCCCGAGGGCCGGTACGGGGCGGAGTTCACCGACCTCGCGGCGGGCGCGGAAGTCCTGTCCAGGGACGTCGAAGGCCACGGCACCCATGTCGCGGGCATCGCGGCCGGCACCGAGGGGGTCGCCCCCGGGGCCCGGATCGTCGCCGTCAAGACGGACTTCCAGGACGCCCACATCATCGACGGCATCCAGTACGTGTTCCGTCTCGCGGACGAGCTCGACATGCCCGCGGTCGTCAACCTCAGCCTGGGCGGCCACTTCGACCCGCACGACGGCACGGACGTCATGTCCCTCGCCATCGAGGAGGAGAGCGGCCCCGGCAGGATCGTGTGCTGCGCCGCCGGCAACGAGGGCGAGGACGACCTCCATGCGCGGCTCACGGTGGCCGAGGGTGCCACGCTGGCCGTGCCCTGCCATCCGGGCCGGATCGACGGCTTCCCCGACGTGTTCTGGCTGAACGGCTGGTACCCGGGCGAGGACCGGCTGGAGGTCGCCGTCGCGTCGCCGTCCGGCGACTCCACCGAATTCCAGGCCGTGCTGACGGCCGGCTCGCCGGTCCGCACGTACGAACTGGCGGACGGCGTCGTGCAGATCGTCACGCCCGGCCCCGACCCGGCCAACGGCGACCACAACTTCTTCGTGACGGTGGAGCCCACCTCGCCCGTCCCGGTCGGCGGGGCACCGCGGTGGCGGCTCGTGCTGCGCGGAGCGGACGTCAGCGGCCAGAGCTGCCGGGCGGACGTGTGGATACTGGGCACGCAGGAGGCCCAGCCCCCGCCGCAGTTCAGCGGACCGGCCGTGAGCGACGCGCTCAAGATCGGGTCGCCGGGCGCGGCGACGTCGGCGATCACCGTGGCGGCGTCCACGACCCGCACCCGGTGGCGGGACATCGACGGCATCCAGCGCCTGGCCACCTGGCTGGTCGCGGACGACATCGCGGGCTTCAGCAGCGAGGGGCCACGCCGGGACGGGATGCCCAAACCCGACGTCACGGCCCCGGGAGCGATGATCGTCTCCGCGCTCTCCCGTGACGCCGTCGGACTGCGCCGGGCCTTCATGGTCGACGACCGCCATCTGGCGCTCCAGGGCACGAGCATGGCCTGCCCGTTCGTCGCGGGACTCACCGCGCTGCTCCTGGAGGGCGACCCCAGCGCCGATCCCGACAAGATCCGCTCCTTCCTGACGGCCGCGGCGGCGGTCCCCGGCGCGGCGCCGGGAGCCTTCGACCCCAAGTGGGGACACGGGCTCGTCGACGCCTCCCGTCTGTGACCCGCCGGGGCAGAATCGGGCCATGGACTACGCCAAGCTCGATCCCTCCCTCTCCGCCGCCGTGGAGACCGGCGACGACGGGCCCGAGGCCAGGAACCTCCTGGTGACCGTCGTCCTGGAACTGGCCCCCACGGAGGCGCAGCGCGAGGTGCTCCGCGGCGCGGGAGTGGACGTCGGGACCGTGGACCGGACCGTCGTCAACGGCACGCTCTCGCGCCGCGGGGTCGAGGAGCTCTCCCACGAGCCGTGGGTGCGCTCCCTGACCCTGTCGTCGAGCCGCCGCCCGCTCTGACGGACCTCGGCGCCCGGCGCTCCTCCCCTCACACGGCGGCCGCCCCGGCCGAGCGGGAGGGGCGGAGGGGCAGAAGGGCGGAGGGGCGGACATGACCGTGGCCGCGCGGGTGGGCGCGGCCACACGTGACGGTCCGCCGGTTCAGCGGCGACGCCCCGCCGGGACGGGCTCCTCGTCCTCGTAGGCGTCTTCCTCGTACTCTCCGTCCTCCTCGCCGGAGTCCTCCTCCTCGGGCTCCTCGCCCTCCTCCTCTTCCTCCTCCTCTTCCTCCCAGCCGTCCTCGGCCGGTTCCTCGCCCTCCGCGGTCGGCTCCTCGCCCTCTTCGGGCTCCTCCTCACCCTCTTCGGGCTCTTCCTCACCCTCTTCAGGCTCTTCCTCGCCCTCTTCGGGCTCTTCCTCACCCTCTTCCTCTTCCTTTTCGAGGGCCTCCTCGTGGGTGACGACGACCTCGCCGTCGGTGATCTGCCCGCGCCACCCCTCCGGCTCCTTCTCGGTGAGCGTGACGAAGCGGTCGAAGTTCTTCAGGTCCAGGCGCATGCGCCTGCCCTGGGCCCGCCACAGGTTGCCGGTCTTCTCGAAGAGCCCGGACGGGTAGTACTCGACGACCAGCAGGATGCGCGTGAGGGAGGGCGCGAGCTCGTGGAAGCTGACGCATCCGCGGGTGGACCCCTTGGCCCCGCTGGACGTCCAGACGATTCTCTCGTCGGGTATCTGTTCCTGGACGGTGGCCTTCCAGCTGCGGGTGGACGGACCGACCTTGACCTTCCAGTCGGTGCTCGTCTCATCGCCTTGCGAGACGTTCCGGACACCCTTGGCGAAGCTGCTGAAGTTCTCGTACTGGGTCCAGTGGTCGTAGGCGGTGCGCAGCGGCACGCCCACGTCGATGGTCTCGACGATGTTGATGGACTTGCCACCGGCCTTACGGCCCTTCTTGCCGCCACCGAGCAGCCCGGAGTCCTTGACCTTGTCCTTCAGCCCGCTGAACGTCTGCCCGAGCATGGCCTTCACGGGAGAGTCGCCCTTGAGCAGGCGGCCGCCGAGCTCCCCGAGACCGCCGCCGTTCTCCGCGACGTCCTGGAGGCCGTCGGTCACTTCGCCCAACTTGTCCACTGCCTTGTCGGCGACACGGCCCGCCTGGGTCGACAGATACGCGGTCGCTTCGTCCATCAGCCGGTCGAATCCCGAGTGGTCACCGCCGCCGGCCGCACGTTGGGTGGCCATGGTTCACCTCCCTGTGGTCGACTTGCGGCGGGCCGTCTTGGCCGCGGTGGTCTTCTTCGCCGCTCGTTTGGTCGCGGGGGCGCGCCCCCCGCCTGACGCCGTCGTCTTCCTCGCCGTCGTCTTCTTGACAGGCGGCTTCTTGGCCGGCGTCCTCTTCGCCGCCGTCGTCTTCCTCGCCGTCGTCTTCTTGGCAGGCGTCTTCTTAGCCGCCGTCTTCTTAGCCGCCGTCTTCTTCTCCGCGGGCTTCGAAGCGGTCTTCTTGGCGGTGGTCTTCTTCGCGGCAGCGGTCTTCTTCGTGGGGGCGCCGCGCTTGGTGGAACTCGACGCGCTCCTCCCCGCCGAGGTCTTCTTGGCGGGGGTCGCCTTGGTCGCCTTCCCTGCCGGGGCGGCCTTGCGGGTCGGGGTGCGGCGCTGGGCCGTCCTGGACGGCGTGGCGGAGGCGGACCGGCGGGCGGGCCGACGGCGAGCCGGCGGCTCTTCCTCTTCCTCCTCTTCCTCCTCCTCTTCTTCCTCCTCCGGTTCCTCTTCGGCCGCGGGCTCTTCGAAGCCGGCTTCCTCTTCCTCCTCCTCGGCTTCCTCTTCCTCCTCCTCGTCCTCGTACGGTTCCTCCTCGTCCTCGTACGGCTCCTCCTCGTCCTCGTACCGCTCCTCGCCGCCCTCGGGCTCCTCCTCGTCCTCGTACTCCTCCTCGTCCGTGGTGTCCCCGTCGCCCTGTTCGAGGGCGAGGGTGCGCTGGTGCAGCGTGTCGGCGAGATCGGCCATCCGGCGGTTCGCGGTGGCCACGAGGGCCTTGCGTCCGGCGTCGAGCGCCTCTCCCCTGATCTGCTCGCCGAGCTCGGCCACCTGTGGCATCTCGCTCAGCTTCTTCAGGCCCTGCGTCGCGAGCTCTCGTGGATCGAGGCCGAGACGGCGGCCCGCGGCGTAGGTGATCAGGCTGAAGGCGAGGCGTCCCTTCTTCACCCGCCCCAGTACGTAGCCCCCGGCGAGCGCGGCCGCCAAGGCGATCTTGGTCGTGTCCTCCATGAGCCCTTCCCTTCACCAGGTGCCCGCGGCTCGCCGACGACCCGGCCGTCATGCGCTCCCCGGACGCGCCGACCGGGCGACGGAACGACACCGCTTGCACGTCACTACGGGACTGCTCCGTCAGGTGACGGATATGCATGGAATGCGAGAAGAATAGAGATATCGACCCCATCGAGGTGTTTGCTGTCGATCTAGTGGGGCAGGCGCACGGGTCAGTTCGCGAGGGGAGCAGGTCCATGGCCGCAGCAGAACCGGCTCGCAGCCGACGTCCTCCGGCAGACCAGGAGGACGCTCAGGACCGCGACGCGCGGACCGGTCGTCCGGCTCGGAAGGCCGCCGCGCGCAAGCCGCCGGCACGCAAGGCTCCGGCCCGCCGCGGGGTGACGGGCACGGCCGCCGCGATGCGCGCCGCGGTCGAACAGCTCGCGCAACTGCTGGGAAGGGTCCCGGAATCGGTCTCGTCCCTCCGACCGACCGAGGACGGCTGGGAGGCCCAGGTCGAGGTCCTCGAACTGGAACGGATCCCCGACACGACCAGCATCCTGGCCAGTTACAAGGTCGCCATCGACAAGGAGGGCGAGTTGATCTCGTACGAGCGAACCCGGCGCTACAGCAGGGGCATGATCGACCGGCCGACCTGACCGGGTCGGCCCCGTGAAGGGAAGCGGCCATGACCGTGGTGCCGCAGGGCGGAAGCAACCTCAGCAGGAGTTCCGGCGGGGGCACGAGCCTCTACGACGTCCTGGAGTTGATCCTGGACCGCGGGCTCGTGATCGACGTGTTCGTCCGGGTCTCCCTGGTCGGCATCGAGATCCTGAAGATCGACGCGCGGATCGTCGTCGCCAGCGTCGACACCTATCTGCGCTTCGCCGAAGCCTGCAACCGCCTCGACCTGGAATCGGGCCGGAAGGCGCCCACCCAGCTGACCGACGTCGTCGGCAACGCCATGGAGAGCGGAGCCCGCGGCAAGTCCAAGGGTGCCGTCAGCGGCGTCGTGGACGCGGTGACACAGTCCCTCACCGGCGGGTCCGACGACGACGAAGAGGCGGAGGAGGAGCCGGAGGAAGAGCCGGAAGAGGCTCCCCGCCGCCGGCGACCCGCACGGCGCCCCGCGCGCCGGGAGAAGGAGTAGACGATGCCTCTCTACGTGTACTCCATCACCGCCGACACACATCCGTGCCGCCTGGACGGGCTGACCGGCGTCGGAGCCGAACCCGCTCCGGTGCGCGCCGTCACGGCCGGGCCACTGCGCGCGGTCGTCTCGGACATCGAGGAGGAGATCCGGCCCAAGCGCCGCGACCTCGCCGCCCACCAGGAGGTACAGGAACGGCTCATGGCCGACGGGCCGGTCCTTCCGCTGCAGTTCGGCTACACCGCCCCCGACGACCAGGCGGTCACCCAGGTGCTCCAGGAGCGTGCGGACGGTTACCTGGACGCCCTGGCGCGGCTGCGGGACTGTGCCGAATACCACGTGAAGGCCTCCCAGGACCAGGACGCCCTCCTGCGGGAGATCCTCGGGGACTCGGACCGGGCCCGGTCGCTCAACGACCGGATCAGGGCCGGCGACACCGACCCGCGGCTGCCGCTGGAGCTCGGGGAGATCGTCGCCGTCGAGGTGCGGGAGAGGCAGGAGACCCTCTCCGCCGAACTGGCCCGGACGCTGGTCTCCTTCGCGGAGGACCACGCCGAGCGCCCTCCGGCCGACGGGGACGTCCTCAACCTCTCCCTCCTGGTCCGGGACGACAGGAAGGACGAGTTCCTGCGGGCGGAGGCCCGCCTCGCCGAGCAGGTCGAGGGTGTCCGGTTCCGCCTCAACGGACCGCTGCCCCCCTACAGCTTCGTGTAGCCGGGCCCCGCCGGACGGAGCCCGACCCGCGACGAGGAGGAGAGATGGGAATGCTGACCCAGCTGCTGACCGCGCCGCTGCTCCCCGTGCGACTGGCGGCGTGGACGGCGCAGCAGGTCCTGGACCAGGCCAACGAGGAGTACTACGACCCCGCCCCCGTCTACGCCGCCCTGGCCGAGCTCGAACGCGGGCTGCGGGACGGGGAGATCGACCAGGCCGGCTTCGACCGCCAGGAGGACGAACTCCTCGACCGACTCGACGAGATCGCGCTCTTCCGACAGGGCCGGACGTGACCCAGGAGGCCGGGAACCGTGACTGACCCGCTCGCCCACAGGATCGCCCCACTGCCGTCCCGGGCGGGACCGGCGGCGTACCCGCCGTCCTCGTCGGCCAGCCTGGCGGACATCCTCGAACGCGTCCTGGACAAGGGCATCGTGATCGCCGGGGACATCCGCATCAACCTCCTCGACATCGAGCTTCTGACCATCAAACTGCGGATCCTGATCGCGTCGGTGGACAAGGCCAAGGAGATGGGCATCGACTGGTGGGAGTACGACCCCTCGTTGTCCTCCCGCCACAGCGGCGACCCACTGGCGGAGGAGAACCGCCGGCTGCGCGCCGAGCTGGAGGCCCTGCGCCGCGACCGCCTCGGACCCGGCCCGTCCGACGCCGCCGAGGAGGCCCCCCGCCGGGACGACGCGGGGCACTCCGGCGACACCGGGCGGGAAAGGCCCGCGCCATGACCGGCGGGCCGGACCTCACCTACGTCTACGCCGTGGTCGCCCCCGTCCCGCGGCTCGACGGTCCGCTGGCCGAGCTGCGCGGTGTGGGCGACGCGCCGGTCGCCCTCCTCTCCCCCGGCACCACCCCGGCCGGCCCGGCCTTCGCCGTCAGCCGCGTCCCCGCCGCCCAGTGGGCGGAGGAGGTCCTCAGATCCCGCTTCGAGGACCTCGCCTGGCTGGAGGACACCGCCAGGGCCCACCACCACGTCATCCAGGTCCTGGCGGAGCACACGATCGTCCTGCCCCTGCGGCTGGCCACCCTCTACCAGGACGGCGACCGCGCGCTGGAGGCCCTGCGCGACGGACAGGACGCCTTCGCCGCCCGGCTGGCGCTCCTCGCCCACCACTCCGAGTACGGGGTCAAGGTGTACGTCGTCCCCGAGACCGGACCCTCCGACGCCCCCGCCGACGGCCGTGCGCACCCCACCGGTCCCGGCGCCGCCGCACCGAGCCCCGGGAAGGCCTACCTGCAGGCCCGCCGGGCCCAGCGCCACGCCCGGGAGGACCGCTACCTCCAGGCCGGACAGGCCGCGGAGCGCATCGCCGCCGCGGCCGCCCGGCACGCCACCCGGACCGTCCGGCACCCCCCGCAGACCGGACCCCTCACCCGCCGCGAGAAGGGCGAGAACGTCCTCAACGACTCCTGCCTCGTCCCCGACGACCGGGCCGAGGAGTTCCGCGCCGCCCTCCGGCAGGCCGACCGGGACCTGCCCGGTGTCCGCATCGAGGTGACCGGGCCCTGGGCGCCGTACTCCTTCGCCACGCCACCGACCCGGAGCGCCGGGACGGACGCCCCCGGGACACCGTCATGACGCTCACGGGACGGGACGAAGCCCTGCCGGATCGGCAGGTCGCCCTCGTCGACCTCCTCGACCGGCTCCTCGCCGGCGGCGTCGTCATCACCGGGGACATCGTGCTGTCCATCGCCGACATCGATCTCGTACGCATCTCCCTGCGCGCCCTCATCACCTCCGTCACGGCCACCGACGCCCCCTTCGCTCCGGGCGACCCGTCATGAACGACGACCGCGCGCCGCGAGCGCCGCGCCCCGACCCGGACGACCTGGGCGCCCCCCTCGCCCGTGCCTTCCGGCTGCTCCAGGCACCACCGGAAGCTCCCGGCGCGCCCCGGCCCCCGTCCCACCGCGTGCGCACCGATCCCGAGACCGTCGGCGAGGACCTCCTCAAGCTCGTCCTCACCGTCGTCGAGCTCCTGCGCCAGCTCATCGAACGCCAGGCCCTGCGCCGCGTCGACTCGGGCGATCTCACCGACGCGCAGGAGGAGGAGCTCGGAGCGACCCTCCTCGCCCTGCACGAGCGCATGAGCGAGCTGTGCGCCGAACACGGCTACCGGCTCGAAGACCTCGACCTCGACCTCGGACCCCTCGGTCACCTGCTTCCCCCCGCGGACTGACCGGAGGCTCCCGGCGGACCGACCGGACCACCGCCGCGCGCGACGGCTCCCCCTCGGTCCCGAGGGGGAGCCGGCCCGGCCCGTCACTTGTGCCGCGTGAAGAGGCGGTAGAGCGCGAGGAGGAGGAGCGATCCGACGATGGCGGCTATCCAGGTGGAGAGCTCGAAGAACCCGTCGACGGAGTCGACGTCGAAGAGGACCTTGCCCAGCCATCCGCCGAGCAGGGCGCCGGCGATGCCGATGAGCGTGGTGACGATGATGCCGCCCGGGTCCTTCCCCGGCATCAGCATCTTGGCGATGATGCCCGCGAGGAGCCCGAGGAGGATCCAAGCAAGTATGCCCATGATTCCTTCTTGTCCCGTTGCAGTGGAATGTCGTTCCGTGCGGTTCGTCCACCGCTCTGGGGTCGGTGGACCCCGCCTTCCGGCCGCCAGGTCAGGAGAGCTTTCCCTTGGCCCGTTCCTTCAGGTGCCGGGCCTTCCCCCGCGCTTCGAGCGCTCCGCCCTTGGCCGCCAGCTTCTCGTTGCCCATCGCGTGCGCGGACTTCCGGAGGGCCTTCCCCCCCGTCTCCTCCATCTGCGCCTTCGCCTTCTCCCACGTACTCATGTCCCGAGTCCTTTCCCGAGTCCCGGCCCCGGCTCCGGAGCCCCTACGCCCGGCGCCGGACAGGCGCCGGCGTCACCGCGCGCAGGCCACGGCGCAACGCCATGCCCACGCCCCACGCCGTCAGACGAAGACCCCACTTCGCGACGCGCAGGGAGCTCCGGTACAGGAGCGCCTTGGGCGTCCACCGGGGAAGCGCCCGTCTTCTGCGCCGGCGGTGCCGGTGGCGCCCCACGCCGAGTTTCACGGATGTCTCCTGCCGTCAGCGGGGCATGCTGGACCCGAGGGCGGTTGCCTGTGGTTCTCCACGGATACCTGCGCGTCTTCACCGTGGATTCGGTTTCAAACGTCGAAGACGCGACTCATGGCCGCCTCCCCTTGTGCGCCCGCCCCGGCGTCCGTCGGGCCGGTCGGCCGCGCGAGGTCAGCCGGGCGGGCACGTGGTGTCGATGCGGACCCGGATGGTGCCGCCGCCCGACGACGGGGCGCGGCCGATGGTGATCTCCCGCGCGAGACGGGTCACCAGGTCCCACCAGGGCACGTACGCGCGCCCGGCCCGGGACGGAACCGGGGGCGGGACCCCTCTGACCAGGATGTCGAATCCGTCGGAGGCGAGCGTCAGCTCCAGCACACAGGCCCCTTCGGCGTGGGCGACCAGCTCACTGGCGACCAACGCCGCGTCTCCTTCCGACGCCTGGCTCACGGCTCGGCCGACGAACAGGGCCTGGTCGGCCAGTCGGTGCACCTCGCGCCGGGCCCGCGCCGACGTTCCGGGCCCTCCCGCCAGCCGGCACTGGCGCCGCGCCCACACCTCCACCCGCAGCACCTCCTCGATCCGCGCTCCAGTCCTGCGCCTGCCCAGACCCACGCCCCGGACACGCGCGCGTGCGGTCCGCCCCGCGCCGTCCAAGACGACGAGGCATGCGCGGTCGGAGCGGGTCGACCCTGGGTAGGCGCCCTCTGGGCCGCCCGGAGCCGACGCGATTCCGGCGCCGGAGACCCGCGCGAAAGACGAGGAGAACGATCATGACGGCGAAACGAACCGTGTACCACGTGTCTCCCTCAGGCGACCGGGCGGCGGCGGCCGGCGTGAAGTGGCAGGTCGAGGGCAGAGAGGGCCGCCGACTGCTGCACGAGCCGCACCGTACGCAGAAGGAGGCCATCGACTCCGCGCGCGGACACGCCAGGGAGCACACCCCCGCGCAGGTCGTCGTCCACGCCCGCGACGGCCACATCCGGACCGCGTACGCCTACGGTGACGGCCCCGCGCCTCCCGGTGAACGCGGCCGCAGGCCCGGTGAGCGCGGCGGCGTCTTCTAGGACCTTCCGGCCCGCCCGAACCGGCCGTACGCGGGGCGGCCCCCGGCGGGGAGGGGAAGTTCGCCGGGGGCCCTGCCGTGGCGGCGGAGGGCGGCGCCCTCCACCCGTTCCGTCACTCCCGGACGCCGCCTTCGAGGGCTCGGACGATCGCCGCCGAGAAGGCGTCGAGGTCGCCGGGCCTGCGGGAGGTGATGAGCGGGTGCGGGCCGGAGGTGTCGACGACGACCTCCCGGTCCACCCAGGTGCCTCCGGCGTTCTCCAGATCGGGACGGAGCGAGGGGTAGGAGGTCAGTTCCCGGCCCTTGGCGAGCCCGCAGTCGACGAGCAGCCACGGCCCGTGGCAGATGGCGGCCACCGGTTTCCCGGCCTCGGCGAAGGCCGAGACGAGGCGACGTGCCTCGGCGTCCGTCCGCAGCCGGTCGGCGTTGAGCGTGCCTCCGGGCACGACCACGGCGTCGTATCCCTCCGCGGCCTCCCGGGCGAGCGTCGTGTCCGGTCGGACCTCGGCGCCGGGATCGCGGTCGGAGACGAGCGTCCGTACGGGTCCGTCCTTCTGCGCGGCGACGGAGACACGGGCCCCGTTCTCCCGCAGGACGGACACCGGTCTCGTCAACTCGTCCTGTTCCGTTCCGTAGTTGGTCGTGAGGACCAGCACGTTCCGTCCATCGAGCGACACGACGTCCCTCCTCTCTCCGGCCGGGCCCGAAGGACCCGGCTTCTCCGGTTCGGTCAGGCCGCGGCGGTCACCGCGGCGAGGGAGTCGACCACGTCGGTGAGGCGCCGGTGCCGCCGGTAGACGGCACGCTGCCGGGCCGCCCCCGCGCCCCGGGCCCGCAGGCGCCGCCACTGACGCAGGGCCCCTTCGGTGTCGCCGGCCGCGTCGAGCCCCGGCCGCGCACGCCGCACCAGCCTGTCCACCAGCTCGACGGCGGGAACCGCGAGGCCCGTGCACGGATCGAGACCGAAGCCGGACAGGCCGTATCGGGCGGCCAGCTCGTGAGCCAGCAGCAGCCGCCGGAGCGGCACCCGCGGTGCCGGGCGGTCGTCGAGGACCTCCGGAAGCAACGTCACGGCCAGTCCCCGCACCAGGCACGCCAGCAGGACGACGGTGTCCACGTCGGCGTTGGCGTCCGCGACACGGATCTCCAGGGTCGGGACGTGCTCGGAGGGCCGGGCGTACCAGTAGACCATCCGCCGGTCGAGGAGGGTGCCGGTCCGCACCAGCTGGTCCACACGGGCGAGGTAGTGCGACTCGTCGAGGTCCGGTGCCGGGCCGACGGTGGGCCACCGCGCGTACTCGACCGAACGCCAGCTGTCGAAGCCCGTGTCGCGGCTCCGCGCGAACGGCGAGTTGGCGGTGAGCGCCTGGAGCACCGGCAGCCAGGGAGCCATCCGCCGGGAGAGCCCGAGCGCGGTGTCCCGGTCGACGGCCCCCACGTGGATGTGACAGCCGCACACGAGGCCGTCGACCGGGCAGAAACTGGAGGCGTAACGGCGCGCCATACGTCTGTACCGCTCCGTGTCGGTGACCGTCAGCGGCCGGACGGGCCGCACCACGGGGGTTCCGGTCGCGACCGGCCGGCAGTGTTCGGCACCGGCCGCCTTCCCCAACACCGCGCGCAGCCAGGCCAGCTCGTCGCGCAGGTCGCGGCAGGATGCCGTGGGACGCGTGGCGGTCTCCACCTGGGCGTTGAAGAACTCCCGCTGCGCCTGCTCGCCGAGGACCCTCGTCGCGGAGGCGAGCACGTCCGGAGCCCGGTCCACGGGGGTCCGGCCGACGCGGTCCACGAGGACGAACTCCTCTTCGACTCCCACGGTCAGGATCTTCATGGCGTCTCCTCGCGTCGGCAGGCGACTACCCGGCGCGGGGCGGGGCAGTCGCCCTGATCGAGGGCGGCGGCGGACGCGCCGGGCCGGCCGCGTGAACCGGTTCCGGAACGCGCCCGCGCGTACCGGGCCCGGCCCACGGTCGACACGGGTACGGGTCGGCGCGTCGCCCCGGGCCCCGGGCCCCGGCGCCGCGCGGGGCGCGGAGAAGCCGGCACGAGGAGGCGCTGTGGCAGGGTTCCCCGTCTTCACCGACGCGCACGACGGACCGATGTACGTGGTCACGGTCGCGTCCGGCGGCCGTCGGGCCGGCTGCCTGGTGGGCTTCGCGTCGCAGTGTTCCATCGACCCGCCCCGGTTCGTCGTGTGGCTGTCGACCGCCAACCACACCTACCGCCTCGCCCGGGCGGCCGAGCATCTCACCGTGCATCTGCTCCACCGGGGGGACCGGGCGCGGGCGGAGCTGTTCGGCGAGGAGACGGGCGACCGGGTGGACAAGTTCGCCGAGGTCGCGTGGCACACGGGAGAGGCGGGCAGTCCCGTCCTGGACGGGTCGGCCACGTGGTTCACCGGCCGGATCGAGGCACAGGTCGAGGGCGGCGACCACGTCGGCTTCCTCCTGGCGCCCGTAGCGGAGAGCCCCCCGCGGGCAGGCCCGCCTCCCCCGCTGCTCCGGTACCGGGATCTGCGCGATCTCGACCCCGGCCACCCCGCCTGAGGCGGCTTTGGTCTCCGCGTCCGGGGCGTGTTCACGCTCCGGGGAGCACGCCCGTGGCCGGCTCGACGGCGGACCAGCCCGGCGGGTCGGCGAGGCCCCGCAGGTCGCGGTGGGCGGGCAGCCAGCGCACCGCGAACCGCACGAGGCTCCGCAGCGACACCGCGACGCAGTCGGCGTCACCGATCCGGCGGCGTCGCACGGACTCGGGACGCGCCTGCTCGAAAGCGCGCCCGAGCCGCTCGAAGTCCCCCTCCCAGACGACCAGCTCCGGAACCTCGACCCAGCGCACCCCCGCGGGACCGGCCACCGGCACCGGCCAGCGGCCCTGCCGGCGTCCCGGGTACGGGGCCAGGTACTCGGCGATGTGGAGCGCGGTGCACTTGGACCAGGAGACGCCCAGCAGGAGGACGACCGCGTCCAGCGCCCACAACCGCCCCAGGGGTCCGAGCGTGGAGAGCCGGTACTCCAGCGGGTGGTCCGCCACGATCGCCTCCGCTTCCGGCCCGCGCGCGAGGAACGACGTGTGCGGGTGGCCCGAGCGCCGGGTGCCCGGCATCGCCCGCAGGCATTGGGCCACGACCCCGATCGTCGCCGCCACGGGGGTCGAGGCCCGGTCGAAGGAGGGCATGTCGTCGGCCAGTGCGACGGGATCGGCCCCGTTCAGACGGGCCGGGCGCCAGGCCGCGGGGTGGACGAGCTGGGGGGAGAACCCGGGCATCACGAGGGTCCCGCGAGCACCGAGGACTTCCTCCAGCGCCAGGCAGACGGTGTGCTCGCCGCCGGCCACGTAGCCGAACCGCGACAGCGACGCGTGGGCCAGCACGGTACGGCCCGGGCCCACTCCCAGTGCGGCCATGCCGCGTACGAGCGTCGACCGGGTCACGGGCGCGGTCGTCATGTGGGCCTCCGTGCCGGGCGGCGGTCGCCGAGTTCCTCGTCGCACGCGCCGAGGACCCAGGCGAACCACGCCGTGAGGTTGCTCGGCCGGGAGACGGGGTGCGCCTCGCCGGGGAAGAGCACCAGCTCGCTCCGGACGCCCTGCCGGACCAGGGAACGGTGGATCCGTACGGATTCGGCGGCCGGGACGAGCTCGTCCTGGACGCCGTGCGAGAGCAGCACCCGCGTCCCCGGCGGAATGCCGGCGGCCGGCAGGCTCTGCTCGTCGTAGCGCTCCCGCTCGGTGTCCGGATCGCCGTACTCGCGGATCCACTGCCATCCGACGTCGCTCACGGACGCGACGTGGCGGAGGTCCGCCGGACTGCCGTGGGCGACGACCAGGTCGGGGCGGAGCCCCGCGGCCGTGACGAGCGCGAGGTAGCCGCCGAAGCTCCCGCCGAGCAGCACGAGGGGCGCGTCCCGGAGATCCGTCACGCGGCGGACCTCGCCCACCTGGCGCGCCGCGACCTCCGCGATGCCGGTGCGCCACCGGCGCCAACCGGCCGCCACGGCCGCGGAGCCGTAGCCCAGGGACATCGGAGGGTCGACGAGTGCCACCGTGAGTCCGGCGGCGACGAGCGGCCACGGGTTCCACCGCCAGGGCCAGTCCGTCCAGCTCTTGAGGGGCCCGCCGTGGAAGACCACCGCGAGCGCCCTCGGCGGCCCCGGTGGCTCGCACAGCCACGCGGAGAGGGACAGACCGGTCTCGGTGTCGGCGAGCGGGACGCGCCGCAGGCGTCCGGCGGCCTCGATCCCCGGCGTGCGCTGGACTTCCGCGAGCGCGCCGCCGGCATGACCGACGACGCCGAGCACGGGCGGTGCCCCCGGGGACGAGACGATGACGGCGGAGTCGGCGGCGGTGGGAACGGCGTCGACCACCGAGGCCGGCAGGTCCACCGCCGACCGGTCGCCGGTCGCGAGGTGGTGGACGACCAGGGTCCGCCGCGCTCCGTCCTCGGCGACGCAGCAGAGCCGTGCCGGGTCGGCCCAGCCGACGGGGCGGTGCCACCGGTCGTCCCCCGTGTCGAGGGGGGACACGGCACGGCCGTCGGTGAGGAGACAGGGCTTCTGCGCCATCGGCTCGTGCCCGGTGGGCACGGTCGTGCCGACACAGGCCAGTCGGCTGCCGTCCGGCGCGGCGACCGGCCCGGTCAGGTCGAGCGCGGGGTCGAAGACGAGCCGCGCTCCGTGGTCGGGTCCGGCCACGAGCAGCCCGAACCGTCGCCTCCCGTCGCGCAGATGGCGGGTGGCCCCGAGCACCAGTCCGCCGCCCGACCACGCGAGCTCGCCGGTCAGGGCGACGTCGTCGGAGACGGCGGCCGGGACGACCGACAGATCGGTCCGCACCACGCACGCGCGCCAGCCGCCGCCGTGCCGTGCCGTGCCGAGTGCCGCGCTCTGGTCGTCGAACCACGCCGCGTCCGAGCGCCTGAAGGCGGTCGGACGGCGCCCGCCGTTCCCGGCTCCCGCGGTCCGGACCGTGCAGGCCAGGCTCCCGGTGGCGGGGTCGAAGGCCATGGCTCCGAGCTGCCCGGGCAGCACCGCCCACGGGACGTCCTCGCCGGTGGCCTCCCGGCGGCGGATCTCGTGCCCGCCCGCGCGCACCGTGGCGTAGGCCACCGCGGAGTCCTCGGTGAGCGCCGCCGCGTACCCGCGGACCGACCACGCCACCGACCAGGTGCCGTCCTCCTCACGGCGGTAGCAGCGCAGCACGGGCAGGAGCCGGTCGCTGCGCCGGCTCGCCACGTCGGCGCGCATCACGATGGTCGCGCCGTCGTAGGCCTCGACGGTCGAGAACCTCGGCGCGCGGAGCAACCGCTCGACGACTCCCGACGCGGCGGGTGGCGTCACCGGGCGGCGCCCCGTGACAGATCGAGGGTCCGGCCGACGGCGACCGCCTCGCCGAGGTCCCGGAACCCCCGCTCCAGGGCGGACAGCAGGAGCTCTTCGTCGTTCGCCGCGCCCCAGAGCCCGGCCAGGGCCGCACCGGTGAGCCGCCGTCCGGCCGGGGGCGGGGGTCCGAGCTCCGCGGACCACGCCAGGACGTCGGCCAGTGGTCGTCCGCCGAGGGCCTCGGGAGGGAGGTCCTTGTAGACGCAGCGGCCCGGCGGGAGGCGGAACGTCCGGACCAGCGCCCGCTCCTCTCGCGGCCAGTGCCCGGTCGCCCGCGTCCTGCCCGCGTAGCGTCCGGCGGCCACGGCGGGCACGTCGAACCCCGCCGCGGCGAGGACGGGCGCGGCGCCGGGGCCCGTCGACGACGATGCCCGCGCCATCCGGTGGACGTAGGCCCGGTGGCGCTCGGGATAGTCGGGCGCGAACACCTGGAGACAGGCGAGCAGCCGCCGGCCCGTCACCCCGCCGGCCACGAGCGGCGTGTGCGCGAACGCCGTCTCGGCCCCGTAGGAGGAGTCCCAGCGGGTCGCCGGCGGGGGGTCGATGCCGCCGGTGTCCTCGCCGAGGCGTCGCAGCCCCTCCAGCGCGTCCTGTCGTTTGACGTCGCGCCCCGCCGCGAGCTCGGCCAGCACCAGGTCCGTCGCCGCGCCGACGCCGACGGCCGCGGCCCGGGCCCGTAGCGCCCCGGGCGCCCGCTCGGTGTAGTGGAGGGCGGCGCCGATCGCGATCACCTCGTCCGCCGCGGCGGGGTCGATCCGGCCGGCCTCCGCGAGGGCGCGGGCGGCCGTGCGGAGGGAGACCAGCGCGATCGTGACCGGGCGGCAGGCCTCGTCGTCGCTGTGGAGCACCGCGACATCCGCGTCCGAGGCGAGTTCGCCGCCGCGGTACGCGGCGGCGACACGGCCGACGCCCACCATGCCGTGGTCGGCGAGTTCCGCCGACCGCAGCGCCCCGTAGCTCGCCGCGCCGTAGACGCGGACGCCCTGGGCCAGGGCGGCGAGGATCTCCTTGTGCCGCAGGGGCGCGACGTGCTGGTAGAGACCGTCGACGACGAGCACGGAGTCGCCGCGCCGGAGGCCGAGGGCGTACAGGTCGCCATGGCGCGCCGGCGGCCGGTACGTCACGTCCGGCAGCGCGGGACGGTCGGCCGGCGCGAGCGAGGGGCCGATGAGGGCGAAACCGCGGCGTCTCATGGCCGGACCTTCTCGTCGGGGGGCGGGGAGGGCACCGAGGGCGAGCCGCGGAGGCCCGGCGCGAACGTCTGCACGACCACGGGGAAGGGCTCCTCGGGGGAGGTCAGGTCGACGCGCAGGACGGGGCGTTCCGTGTGCCGGGCGATCACGGCGGTCAACCGGTCGCACACGTCGCGGGCCGACGCCCCGGGGGCGCCCGTCCGCTGCGGACGCGTGTCGGTCACCGGCCGGGGCGAGCGCCGCGCGGTGGCGGAGAGGGAGGGGCGGTAGCCGGTCGCGTCGAGGTCGTCGCGGAGCCCGCTCACGTAGGACAGTCTGCTCTGCACCGCTTCGAGGATCGCGCGTTCGGCGGCGAGCGCCGCGTCGACGTGGCATCCCGTGCCGCCGAAGACCCGCGGCATCTCCTCCTGCGTGAGGTAGCAGACGAACGCGGTGGTGCCGTCGAGGCTGGTGAGGCGTTCGAGTTCGAGTACGCCGCCCGCCGCCGCGACCTGGCCGGCGAGTCGCGCGGCGCCCGGGCCGAGCGAGGCCGGCGCCACCGGCGTGCGGGGGGAACCGTCGGCGCGGGCGAGGGCGTCGCGCTCGATCAGCTCCAGCAGCGCGTGGGCGGTGGCCTCGTCGGCGTCGTTCCCGGCGGCGAGACCGTTGCTCGTCGTCACGAACCGCGGCGGGCACCACGCGTCCCCGGTCCAGCCGCGCAGGCCCACGGCGGCGGCCGGCACCAGGCCCGGCCGACCGCCGCGGAGGTCGAGGGCCGGGGTCCACTCCAGTGTCGTCGTCTCCTCGACGAGCGACAGCGGATGGAGGGCGAGGTCCCGGACGCCGTAACCGGCGCCGACGCGCCTCGCGGTGCCGCGCGCCGCGACCGGCGCCCGGTACCGCTCGGCCGCGCGGACCTCCAGGGACTCCATGACCGCGGAGACCCACGCCGCGTCCGGGTCGTGTCCCTTTCCGGCGCTGGCGACGAGCGTCGCCGCCGCGGGGCGGATCGCGGAGAAGACCGGGACTCCCAGCACGTCGAGCCCGGTGAGCTCGGCGACTCTCGTGATGCCGCGCGCCGCGATCAGCGGTTCGAGTCGGCGTCGCGTCTCGGCGACGGGGCGGGCCCGCAGGGCGGGGCGCGCCGCCGCCGCGACGGCGCTCACCTGTGGGCCCGGCGCAGGTCGACCGCCTTGCCGAGGACGTCGGCGCTGTCGCTCTCGGCGAGGAACGACCCCAGGGCGGAGCGGAGTCGCTCGATGGTCGCGAGGCTTCCCTCGGTGTGGTGGTCGGCGGAGAGGGCAGCGTAGCGCCGGTCGCCGAGCAGCCCGGCGAGGTAGACGCTCGCCAGGTCCGTCGCGGTCGGCTCCTCGACGGTGATCGCGACGTGGATCGAGTTGCCGTCGCGCGCGGTGGCGTAGTGCGGGCAACCGTGCGGCATGTACAGCACGTCGCCCGGGTGGAGCGTCCGCTCGACGCGGAGCTCCGGGGGGATCTCGCCCTCGTGGAGGGTCGAGTCGCTGTGTGACGTGCCGTCGAGACGCCCCAGTACCCAGTCCTTCACTCCGGCGACCTGGAGGATCAGCACGTGCGCGCCGTCGGTGTGCGCCGACATCGCGGTCCGGTCCGGGGGGCTGAGGAAGACGAAGGCCTCCAGGCCGCCCTGGAAGTGCGACTCGATCCCCTTGAGGAGCGCGCGGATGCGCGGATGCCAGTGTTCCGCCTGGCTGAACTTGAGCGTGCCGCCGGCGGCGAAGCGCTCGCGGATCCGGACCGGGTCCGCGAAGCCCGCGAGTTCGCGGCCCACGACCGTGCGCGTCGTGGTGATGTCGGCGATGGCCGCGCGGTTGCCGTGGTCGAAGACGGTGAAGTACGGACGGCTCAGCAGCCCGCACTCCACCTCGTCCCACATCTCCTGCTCGCTGATCAGTCGCGTCAGGTCCCCCCGCGCGCGGAGGAACACGGGTTGGCGTCCCCAGTGCTCGGCGAAGAAGCGGTCCACGTCGCCGACGAGGTCCTCGAGGGGAAGGGCCGTGGTGGGCCGTGTGGTGCCGTCGACGGTTCCGTCGCTCATCCGACCGCCTTCCGGATCTCGGAGAGGGCCGAGCCGAGCCAGGCGTCGGCCTCGTAGCCGTCGACCACCGCGGCCAGCGCCGCCCGTACCTCCTCGGACTTCTGCCGGAGCGTCCGCGCGTGGTGACGGTGGACGAGGTCGTGGTGGCGGTCCTCGAAGCGCCGGAGTACCGCTTCGACCAGGTCGTCCGGCGTGGGCTCGGTCAGCGTGAACGTCAGGTGCAGCGAGGAGCCGTCGACGGCGTTCGCGTCGTGCGGCCAGCCGTGGGGCAGGTAGAGCGCGTCACCCGGTTCGAGCACGAGGGTGTGGCTGGGGTGACGGGCGTCGACGTCCAGACCCGCGGTGCTCGCGATCTGGCCCGGCTGGGCGTACAGGCGCCACTCCTTGCGGCCCTCCAGCTGCAGCACGAGGACGTGTGCGGCGTCGCGGTGCGGCAGCATGCCGCGCCGCTCGGAAGGCGTCCAGAAGACGTACGTCGCCACGGCGGCGGGGACGACCTTCTCGATCGCCCGCACCGCCTCGCGGGTCGGGCGGTGCCAGTCCGACAACTGGCTCAGTTTGAGGGTGGCGCCCTGCCGCATCAGGCGGCGGATCCTCGCCGGGTCCGCGAACCCGCCGCGGCTCTGCCCGATGACGTCGCGGGTGACGGTGTAGCCGGCCGGGTCCGCCCGGCGCCCGTCCTGGAGGACCGTGAAGTACGGCCAGCGAATCAGGCTCGCGGTGAGCAGCCGCTCGATCTCTTCGGCGTCGATGAAGTCGGCGGGGGCCACGGCCCCCTGCCAGAGCTTGTACGCGTCGTCCCACGCGCCGGCGGAGTGCACGTCGCCGAGCAGGGACACGAGATCCATCGACACGGACGGCGCGATCGCGCGGTCCGTGTCGATGTGGCTCAGGACCTCAGGCCTCATTGATCTGGCTGATGACCGCGACCTCGGAGAGGCTGGCCTCGGCGTCGCCGTCGTCGATGGCGAACGACGTCGCGGCGCCGTCGGCGTCCTCGACGCGGGCCGCGTTCACGATCAACTGACCGTCGCGCGCCGCGATGTGCACCTTCGCGCGCCCGGCGGTGACGGTGATCTCGACTCCTCGCTCGTCGCGGTACGTGGGGTCGTTCTCGTCGAGCGCGTCTCGGGTGTCCCTGATTCCCATGCTGGCCTCCTCGGCTGTCGACAACAGGACGGGCAGGAAACGGCCTCGGCTCCGCAAGCGAGCCGCGGCGGTGGTGGGTGCCCGGCCTCAGATTCGCATGACCCAATTGCGAAACTTGTCCTATTTGGCGCTTCGTTTTCGATCGGGAGGCGAATTCACCGCAATGCAGTCGTCTCCGCCGAGCGCGCTCCGACCTCCTCCGCCGAAGGTGTCACCGCCGCCGGTGCGCGTCGAGGACGGAGGGGCCCGGGCGGGCGGCGTGACGGCGTCCTCGCCCGGTTCGTTCACCGCGGGGAAGCCCGTGCCGTACGGGCCCCGGCACCCCCGAGCCCCCACCCACCCGCCAGGCCCGACCGAAAGCGACCCCCGCCATGACCGGCGCCCTCCTCCACCCGGGCAGCACCCTCCCCGCCCCCCGTACGGACCCCGCCGCGCTCCGCGAGCGCGTCGACCGGATCGCCGCCCGCGTCGACCACCACCTCGACCTCCTGTGCCCCGGCACCGCGCAGGCCGCGTGTGCCGCCTGGCTGCCCGCCGGCGAGCTGCCCGGGGCCGGGCGGCCGAGCGCCCCGGTGCTCGGCCGCCGGCTGCAACGCGCGCTGAGCGCCCCGATCCGCCACCTCGTCGAGGCATCGGGGCGGCGATGGCGGCCCGTGCTGTCCTGGGAGACCGTCCGCCTGCTCGGCGGCGACGGCGAGCGGTGCGGGCCGCTGATGGCGGCGATGGAACTCCTGCACACCGGGTCCCTCATCGTCGACGACGTCCAGGACGGCTCCCCGCTGCGCCGCGGCCGACCGACCGTCCACCAGGTCTTCGGCGCGCCGACAGCCCTGAACGCCGGCACCGCCGCGTACTTCCTGTGGGAGCGGGCCGTGCAGCTCACCTTCCCCGAAGACGCCGCGCGCGCCGGGGAGTTGCGCGCGCTCCTGCTGGCAGCGCTGCGGGCCGGCCACGCCGGGCAGGCACTGGACCTGCAGGGGCACCGGGAGGAGATGGACCAGGCGGTGGCCGGGGGCGACCCGGGCGTCGTGCTCGATCTCGTACGGCTGACCCACCGGCTGAAGTCCGGAGTCCCGGCCGCCTCGGGCATGGAGATGGCCGCGGTCGTCACCGGCGCCGCGCCGGAACTGCGCACGGCGCTCGCGGCCTTCGGTTCCGCGGTGGGCACCGCCTACCAGATCGCCGACGACGTCGCCGACCTGCGGGGCGTCACCCAGGCCGGGGCGCCGACCAAGCTGACCGCCGAGGACCTGCGCAACGGCAAGGTGTCCATGCCGCTGGCGCACGCCGTCGGCCGACTGCCGCGCCCGCGCCTCGACCCGCTGTGGCGGCGGGTCAGGGACGGCTCGCTGGAGGGCACGGCGCTGGTCCGCGCCGCCGGGGAACTGGAGGACTGCGGGGCCGTGGCGGCCTGCCGCGAGGAGGCGGATCGCCTGCTCCACGACGCCTGGCTCCGCCTCTCCCCCCTCCTGCCCGAGGCCGGCCGTCGGCCGCTGTACGACCTGGCCGTGCTCATCGTCCGCGGCAGACAGGCCACGTGAGGCACCGCCCCCGGACCGCGACGGCGCCGGGCACCTCCGTACAGGCCTCCGTACAGGCTTCGGCACAGGCATCGGCGCGGGCCGAAGGGCGGTCTCGGGTGGCGGGGCCGGTCCGGACGCGGGTCGCGAGCGCGGCACCCACCTCATCGCGGCGGCCCGCGCCGCCCGCCCCTTCCATATGCTTGCAGTCGCGCTATAAGCGCTCTAGCCGATTTTTGCATCCATGGCGTATCCTGGGTGTGCACACCACGGGAAGGAGACCGGGACCCATGACCGCCACGGACCCCGCGCTCACCGCTCTCGCCAGTGGCTGGGGCGCGCTCTCCCTGCTGCACGGCCGGATCGAGTCGCACGTCGAGCGCGCCCTGCAGTCGGGGCACGACCTGAGCGCGCGGGAGTACTCGCTGCTCGACGTGCTCAGCCGGCAGCACGACGGCGAAGGCGGCCATCTGCAGATGAAGCAGGTGGCCGACGCGGTCGTCCTGAGCCAGAGCGCCACGACACGCCTCGTCACGCGCATGGAGGACCGGGGGCTCCTGTCGAGGTACCTGTGCCCCACCGACCGGCGCGGCATCTACACCGACGTGACCCCGGCCGGCCGGGAGCTCCTCGACGAGGCCCGGCCGACCAATGACACCGCCCTCCGCCAGGCGCTGGACGAGGCCGCCGGGAACCCCGAACTGGCCTCGCTGGTCGCGGCGGTCGAGGCCGTCGACGTACCGGCACCGCGCGCGTGACCCCGCGTCACGGACGCCCCACCGCACCCCCGTCCGGGCCCCGCGCCCGGACGGGGGTTCCCCGTCACGCCCACCACGCCCACGCCCGTTCCCGGGACGCGATCACAGCCCGTCCGGCCCTGTCACTTCGGCATCAGGACCGTGTCGATGAGGTGCACGGTGGCGTTGGAGGTC
Organism: Streptomyces sp. NPDC056503; assembly: GCF_042794995.1. Lineage (NCBI taxonomy): Bacteria > Bacillati > Actinomycetota > Actinomycetes > Kitasatosporales > Streptomycetaceae > Streptomyces > Streptomyces sp. NPDC056503. Next base: position 46,443 of record NZ_JBHTST010000020.1, on the reverse strand, counting down.
GGCACGTCCCCGCAGACGATCTTGGCGGTGTCGTTGACCTCGAAGGACTCGCCGGATCCGTCGGTCGTCACCGTGCCGCCCTGGAGCGTCTCGAACGAGCCGTCGGGGAGCGCGGCCTTGTCGACCTTCCCGTCCACCACGTGGTACGTGAGGATCTTCGTGAGGGTGGCCTTGTCGGCGAGGACCTTGTCCAGGTCCGCCTTCGGGATCTTCGCGAAGGCGTCGTTCGTCGGCGCGAACACGGTGATGCCCTGTGCGTTGTTCAGCGTGTCGACCAGGCCGGCCTGCTTGACCGCCGTGACGAGCGTGGACAGTTCCGGGTTGTGGGACGCCGCGGTCGCCACCGGGTCGTCGGCCATGCCGTCGAGACTGCCCTCCCCCTCGGCCGGCACCGCGGCACAGCCCGGGCCGAAGGGCCCGTCCGCGTCCTCGGCGAAGGCCGGCGGGGCGAGTACCCCCAGCGACACCGGGAGTACGACAGCGGCGGCGAGGGCCGCCACGCGGCGCATGAGGTGCGAGGTGTTCATGATGTTTCCTCCTCCTGGGTCCGGCCCGGTCAGGGCCGGCCATGGGCGGGAACGACGCCTTCCCGCACTCCTTGGGGCGGCGTGCCGGTTCGGGGCGTCAGGGACGGCGTTCGGCGACAGCGGACGGCAGCCGCTCCGCGACCTCGTCCGCCATTCGCTCGAACTCCGCTTTCAGAAAGGGAGTGGCCAGTCTCGCCAGACCCTTGAACCGCAGAGACGCCCGGTACGTCAGCGAGGTCTCGCCCGGTGACACGGCTTCGAAGAGCATGTCGTCGGTCGAGGTCACCGTCTTGTTCGTTCCCACGAACACCAGGTGGGCGGGGTCTCGCACCTCCAGCCGGTAGACGAGTTCACTGGTACGCCCCCGGAAGCGCGAGGTGTTGAGCCAGGTGGAGCCCGGTCGTACGGGACCTTCGTCGACCCGGACACAGCGCACCGTGCCGGGATCCCACTCCTCGGTGCGCTCGAAGTCCTCCAGGTAGGCGACCAGGTCGTCCAGGGGGACGGCGATGCGGAACCTCCGTCGAACGGTGATCACTGGGTACCTCGCTCCGGCGCGAATCGTCGTTGTCGTGAACGGTGTCTCTGCCCCCTCTTCCCCGGAAGCGCCATCGGCGGATGCACGCGTCCGGCGGAGGCGCGCACCCGGCGGAGGCGCGCGTCCGGCGGACCGAGGCTCCGGCGATCCGGCGACCGCCGCGCGGACAGCCTCCGCGGGCGGGACGCCCGACCCCGTCGGCCTGCCCGTCTCCTCGGGAGAGCCCGGAGGCCCCGGCGACGAACCCCCGGTCAGGCGAGCTTCGGCGGCTCTCCGTCGCCCGGAGGCTTAGTGGTCGGCTCCGGAGGTCCTTCGGGGGTTGATCATGCGCGGTCAGTTCGGCGGCCGGATCCGGGCACGACCAGCGCGCCCGTGGCACCCCGGTCTCGGCCGGGAGCTGGCAGGCCAGGGCCTTGGTCTCGGCGACCTGCACGGGAGCGAAGCGGGCCGGGCGTCCGCTGCGCCTGCGGTCGGTCAGGGCCGGCAGGCCGCCGTCGGCGAACCGCCCCCTCCAGGTGCGCACGGTGTCCACGTGCACTTCCATCTCGACGGCGATCCGCGCGTTGGACCTGCCCTGGGCCGCGAGGAGCACGATCTGTGACCGAATCCTGGCCTGGTGCGGAGTCTTGTGACCGTAGGCCGCCTTCTTCAACCGTTGCCGCTCGGCGGCCGTCAGGGTTACGGGGCGGGCGGCAGGAACCGGCAAGGCAGGCAGGCCGATCAGCAGAAGTGGATCACAGTGTGATGGGGGTCTTGCTCATGCCGTCCCGTGGTGGAGGGGGTCCAGGACGGCGAGTTCCTCCTCCGACAGGTGCAGGGAGCCGACGGCCACGTTCTGGGTGAGGTGGTCGAGGTCGCCGGTGCCTGGGATGGCCAGGACGTGAGGGCCCTGGTGGAGTGTCCATGCCAGCCGGATCTGGGCCGCGCTCACGCCGTGGGCGCGGGCGATGGCGTGCACCTCTGGGCTGTGGTCGGTGGTCGCGCCGGCGGTGCGTCCGGTGCCGGCGATCGAGTAGAACGGCACGAACGCGATGTGTTGTTCACCGCAGATGCGCAGGAACTCCTTCTGCTCGGGCGATGCGCCGATGCCGTACATGTTCTGGACACAGACCACCGGTGCGATGGTCTGGGCCTCGGCGAGGTGGTGGGGGCGGACGTTGGACAGGCCCAGGTGGCGTACGAGTCCGGCCTCGCGCAGTTCGGCGAGTGCGCCGAAGCGTTCGGCGATGGAGTCGGTGCCGACGATGCGCAGGTTCACCACGTCGAGGTGGTCTCGGCCGAGCTGGCGCAGGTTCTCCTCGACCTGGCCGCGCAGTTGCTCGGGGGTGGCGTGCGGCAGCCACTGGCCTGAGGGGTCGCGGCCTGGTCCGACCTTGGTGGTGATGACGAGGTCGTCCGGGTAGGGGGCCAGGGCCTGGTTGATCAGCTCATTGGCGGAGCGCAGCGGTGAGAAGTAGAACGCGGCGGTATCGATGTGGTTCACGCCGAGCTCGACCGCGCGGCGCAGCACACCAATCGCCTGGTCGCGGTCGCGTGGGACGGCATCGGTTGCGAACGCCTCGCCGTGCTGCGGCAGGCGCATCGCGCCGAAACCGACCCGGTTGACTGTCAGGTCGCCGAGCTTCCAGGTGCCCGATGCCGCTGCGGTGGTCGTCTGTGAGGTCATGGCGGGATGATCTCCGCACAGTAGGCTGGCCCGCCATTGATTCATACATTCCTGAATCCATCGAGGTGGTTGTCCTGGCAGAGCTGGCGTTCTCGACGAGCGATCTGGCGCAGGTGCGGTTCGCCGTCTCACCGATGTGGGAAGTCGCACCCAGCTTCCGGCTGCTGAGGTCCGGCACTACGCATACGGTCCACCGGCCCTGGGCCGACCAGGTACGCTCGCGCATGGTGGCCGCCGGGCTCGACCGGGGCTGGCTGTGCGAGCTGATCCCGCCCACCGGCGGCTACGTCCCCGACTTCCTCAACCCGGCCCCCGCCGGACCGGCCCCCACCCCGGCGACAGAGTGGGAAGCGATCCGAGCCTCGCCCGCCGACCGGGTACGCCAGGACCTTGACCACCTGGCCCGCCACCAGGGGACCCTCGGCCCCCGGCTGCGGACCCTGCACAACGACCCACAGGGCCTCCTGGCCAAGGTCACAGAAGAGCTCGAAATGTACTGGGAGCTGGCACTCGCCCCCTACTGGGCACGCATCCGGGCAGTCCTGGACGCAGACGTCCTCTACCGGGCCCGCATGGCCGCCGAGCACGGCGCCGGCCACCTCCTCAACGACCTGCACGCCTCCGTGAGCTGGGACGGCAACGCGCTACGGATAGCCCGCAGAAAGCAGCCGCTGACCCGTACGACGGCAGGAAAAGGACTGCTGCTGGTCCCCTCGGTCTTCACCGGACCGGGACTGCGCACCCGAACAACGCTGCCGGACCCACCTCAAATCGCCTATCCGGCGCGCGGTATCGGCACGCTGTGGAAGTCCCGCCCCGTAACCCGGGCCGACTCCCTCTCCGCCGTACTGGGCCGCTCACGGACCCTGCTGCTGACCGAGTTGGAGATGCCGGCCTCCACCACACAGCTGGCCCACCGCACCGGACTCTCCCCCGCAGGGGTATCCCAATACCTCACCGCGCTACGCAACGCGGGCCTGGTCAGCGCCCACCGCGCCGGCCGGTCCGTCCTTTACGCCCGCACCACAGCAGCCGAAACCCTCCTCCAAGCCGCCTCCGCCTGACCTCACGTCAATCCCCGAAGGATTTACGGAGCCGACCGCTTAGGGCTCGCGACCGTTCCCTGTTCGGCCCCCCGCCGGCACGCCTCGGTGGTCAGCGCGGGTCCCCGTGCCGAGACGTCGCCTCCTGACGCAGGTCGGCCAGGACCTCCCGGGCCGCTCGCGCGCCTGAAGCCAGGGCGCCCTGGAGCGAGCCTGTCGCCCGGTGGTCACCGCAGACGTACCGCCCCGCCGCGAAGCGCGTGGTCCGCGAGAGCTCCAGCGGGGGGAGCATCGCGGGAAGAGCGTCGGGCACGGTGACGCGGTGGACGACCTCCCACGCGCCGGTGTCCGTCCCGTACGCCTCGCCGAGGGCGACGCGGACGGCGGCCTCGTCCCCGGGCCCCGGGGTACCGAGAACGGAGGTCGACACCAGCGCGCGACCGTCATCCGCGTGACCGGGGTGGACCTCCGTGAGAACGCACGTGTTCAGGAACCGGCGCCGCGCGTCGACCACCAGGGTGGGCTCGGCCAGGGGTGACCGCTCGGTCGCGTGGTAGAGGGTCGTCACGGTCCGGCCGGGTGGTACGGCAAGGCCGGGAAGCAGACCACCGGCCGCGCTCTGCCCGGTGGCGACCACGACCGCCCGGGCCGAAAGCTCGCCGCCGTCGGCCAGGACCACACCACCGGAGGTCAGGGACGCCACCGGCGCGCCGGTGCTCAGGACGCCACCGGGCAGGCGGGAGGCGAGCTGCGCGGGGACCGCGCCGATTCCGCCGGCCGGCAGGCACAGAGTCCCCCGCAGCATGCTCCGCCAGACGAGGTGGAAGAAGCGCGCCGAGGTCTCCAGCCCGTCTTCGAGGAACACCCCGGACAGGAAGGGCCGCAGGAAGGTCTCCACGAGCTCGGGTGAGAGGCCGGCGGCGGACAGCGCGTCCCCGGTGGCGGCGTCCGGTCGGCCGCGGAGCCACGCGGGGGGCATCAGCATGTCGCGCGCGGACAGCAGGCCCAGGGCGGCGAGGTCGCGGGCCGAAACCTCCCCGTCGGCCAGGAGGCCGCCGATCGCGCGGGGACGACGGGTCGGATCGGCGAACCGGCGAGCCCCCTGGTCGGTGTGCACCAGCACACCTGGCGTGAACGGCCTCAGTCTCAGCGCACGCAGGGACAGACGCCGCTTGACCTGCGGATAGGCGGTGTTGAACACCTGGAAGCCCCGGTCGAGGGTGAAGCCCGCGATCCGGTCGGTCCGCATGCGCCCGCCCACGACGTCGTCGGCCTCCAGCAGACGGACACCGAGGCCGGCGGCGACCAGGTCGGCCGCACAGGCCAGGCCGGACACGCCCGCCCCGACGACCACCACGTCGGTGGCTCCACCCACGGTCTTCCGCATAGCCGTCATCGCTCCTCGTTCGACCGGACCGAAGCTGCACGACCCACGGTACGCCGCGGAGTCGCCCCGCCGATCGCTCCGACCTCCGAAGCGCTCCGGCGTGCCGTCCTCGGAAGCCGGACGTGGGCCCGGTACGCCGGACGGCGTTCACCCTCACCCGACGAGGCGCATCCGCGAGGCCCCGGCGTCGCGAATCGGTGGAGGGAGCCACCGGGACGAAGGAGCATCACCATGAACGCCGTCGACATGAGGGTCCTCCTGGTCGGCGCGACGGGCGAGATCGGCGGGCTCGCCACCCGGCAGCTCGCCGGACACGGCGCGGCGACCGCCCTCGCCGGCCGTGACCGGGAACGACTCCGGGCGAGGGCCTCGGCGCTCGGGGGGCGTCCATGGCGCGCCTTCGACGCCTACGACCTGGACGGTTGCGGACAGCTGGCGCCCTGGGCGAAGGAAGCCCTCGGCGGGCTGGACGCCCTGGTCGTCGCGGTGGGCGTCGCCGCCTTCGGAGCCGCCACCCAGGTGTCCGACGCTTCGGCCGAGCACCTGTTCACCGTGAACGCCCTGGGCCCCATGGCCGTCGTGCGGGGCGCCCTGCCCGTCGTCTCCCGGGGTGGCGTCGTGGTCGTGGTGACAGGCGAGATCGTGGACCGTCCCCCTCTGGGGATGGCCGATTACGCGGCGGCCAAAGCGGCGCTCGCCATGTGGCTACGCGTGACCGGCCGCGAGGCCCGCCGCGACGGCATCACGGTCGTGGACGCCCGGATGCCGCATCTGGACACGGGCTTCGCGACACGGGCCGCGGTGGGTTCCCCTCCCGCGCTGGGCCCCGGAGCGGATCCGGAGGAGGCCGTGCGCCACCAGGTGGTCATGCCGCTGCTCCGGGCGCTGGAAGGCTGACACCGGCCCACCTCACCCGTCACCGCGGTTCGGCGGCGCTTCTCTGCGAACCCGCGGGAGAGGCGGCGGACGTCGGTCAGGCGTCCTTCCGGGTCGCCTCCCGGACCGATGTGCCGGTGGCGACGAGGGCCGCGGCGGCGCCCATGAGGGCAAGGCCCACGAACAGGGCGGGGTGACCGCCGAGCGGGGCCGCGAAGAAGGCCGCGGCGAAGGGGGCGAGGGCGGAGGCGGTCATCGCCGGGGCGCCGAGGATTCCGGAGAGGCGGCCGTAGTGGCGGGCGCCCCAGCGGTCGGTGACGGCGGTGGCCTGGAGGAGGGTGAGGTTGCCGCGGACCATGCCGGCGATGACGGAGACGGCGACCAGCAGGCCGTACGGGCCGGGGGTGAGAGCGAGGGCGGCGGTGGTCAGGCTGCCGAGGGCGACGAGGACCACCGTGCGCGCGGTGACGCCGGTGCGGCGGGCCAGCGGGGCGTAGAGGAGGCGGCCGAGGGTCTGCCCGGCACCGCCGAGGCCGAGGGCCCACGCGGCCTGGGTGGTGGTGTAGCCGCGTTCGACGAGGAGCGGGACGAGCGTGACGACGACCGCGTACATCGCGAACGCGGAGAGCGTGAAGGCCACTCCGAGGAGGACGAAGGGACGGCTGCGGACGACCGCGCCGGGCGAGTCGTCCGGCGCCGTGGAGGGTGCCGGTGGCGCCGGCGGCCACGGGGCCCGGAGCGCGAGGGCGTGGGCGGGGACCGTGAGGACGGCGAGGATCACGGCGAGCACGAGGTAGGTGTCGCGCCAGGTCAGGTGGGACGCGAGGGCGGCGGTGAGCGGGGCGAAGACCGTGGACGCCAGGCCGCCGGCGAGGGTGACGATCGTGAGGGCGCGGACGTGGTCGGGCGCCCACCACCGGGTGAGGGCGGCGAAGGCGGGCTGGTAGAAGGTGGCCGCCATGCTGAGTCCGGCCAGCAGCCAGCCCGCGAAGAACGTGGCCGGGTTCGGGGCGAGGGCGATGACCACCAGGCCGGCCGTCCCGGCCGCCGAACCCGCCGTCATGATCACGCGGGGGCCGTGCCGGTCGATGATCCGGCCCACGCGGATGCCGGAGATTCCCGAGACGACCAGGGCGAGCGAGAAGGCGGCGGTGGTGAGGCTCGCGGACCAGCCGGTGGCGGCGGTGATCTGTGGGTTCAGCACGGGGAAGGCGTAGTAGACGATCCCCCAGCCGGCGATCTGGGTGAGGCAGAGAGCGGGCAGCACGGCGCGGGGCCGCGACCGGCTGCCCGAGCCGGTCGCGGCCTCGCGGGCGCGGTCGTCGAGGGAGGTCACGAGCCGCAGCAGCCGCCCGCCGCCTGCGCGTCGGCGACGGGGAGGGACGTCGGGGCGCCCAGCCGGACGAGTTGCGGAGCGGGGGCGCAGCAGCCGCCGGCGTCGCCGGACTGGGCCTCGGGGTCGCCGTAGAGGCCGGAGCCGCCACAGACTCCGGTCTCGGGGAGGGTGAGTTCGACGCGGTCGGCGGAGTCGAGGTCACCCGCGAGGGCGGCGGCGACGGAACGGACCTGCTCGTAGCCGGTGAGGGCGAGGAAGGTCGGGGCGCGGCCGTAGGACTTCATGCCGACGAGGTGGACGCCCTGCTCGGGGTGGGCGAGTTCGCGGTGGCCGTGGGGGTAGACGGTGCCGCAGGAGTGCTGGTTGGGGTCGATCAGCGGCGCGAGCCCGACGGGGGCCTGGAGGCGCTCGTCGAGGTCGAGGCGGAGCTCGTCGAGGAAGGACAGGTCGGGGCGGAAGCCGGTGAGGACGATGACCTCGTCGACCGGGTCGAGGCGCCGACCGTCCTCGGCGACCAGGACGAGACGCCCGTCGGCGTCCCGTTCGACCGCCTGCGTGCGGAAGCCGGTGACGGCGTCGGCGTGGCCCTCGTCGACGGCGGCCTTGGCGGCGAGGCCGAGGGCGCCGCGGGCGGGGAGCTGGTCGGCGGTGCCGCCGCCGAAGGTGGAGCCGGAGATGCCCCGGCGCAGGATCCACGTGGCGCGCGTGTCGGCGCCGCCGTCGGCCTTCGCCAGGTCGGCCAGCAGGGCGAGGGCGGTGAAGGCGGAGGCGCCGGAGCCGATGACGGCGGTGCGCTTGCCGGCGTAACGGGCCCGGGCGGCGGGTTCGGTGAGGTCGGGGACGCGGTAGGAGATCCGGTCGGCGGCGGCGCGCTCGCCGAGGGCGGGCAGGCCGTCCCCGCCGGCGGGGCCGGGAGTGGACCAGGTGCCGGAGGCGTCGACGACGGCGCGGGCGAGGATCCGCTCCTCGCGGCCGTCGGTGTGGGTGACGTGGACGGTGAAGGGCTGGGTGGCGCGGTCGGCGTCGACGATCCGGTCGCGACCCGCCCGGGAGACGCCGGTGACCCGGGCGCCCACCCGCACCTTGTCCCCGAGGACGTCGGCGAGCGGCTGCAGGTACCGCTCGGCCCACTCCCCGCCGGTGGGGTAGGCCGTCGCGTCGGGCTTCGTCCAGCCGGTGGGGGCGAGGAGCTTCTCGGCGGCCGGGTCGGTGACCTCGCCCCAGGGCGAGAACAGACGGACGTGCGCCCACTCGCGCACCGCCGCACCCGCCGTGGCGCCGGCCTCCAGGACGAGGGGCTCGATGCCCCGGTCGGTGAGGTGGGCGGCGGCGGCCAGGCCGGCGGGGCCGGCTCCGATGACCACGACGGGCAGCCGGCCGGTGGTGGTGGCGTTCATGACGAGTCCCCTTGTGTTTCGACGTCCGTCGATCCCTTGCGCTCTCAGCATGCACCGGATATCGATGGACGTCAACATAGACATTCATCAAAACAGAGGGGGTGCTCGTGGAGCGCGTCGATGTCGACGCAGACGGCGTCGGAGCGGGCAGTCCGGTCCCGCCTCGGCGCACGGCCTTCTGCGCGCGGGGCTCACCCCAGCACCCCTGGAGGCTTCGGACCTGGGGGCGGTTCGCGCTCGCGGCACTACGGCAACCTCACCCCGCTCCCCGCCCGCCCGTTACGGCGCGCCTCGGGGGCCACCGTTCGGCGGGGACCCTGACCGCCGGGACACCGCGACGCGTCCGGCCGGGGAGGGGTTCGAGCTCGACCCCGCCACCGGAACGGCATCGCGCTCGCGCACCCGCGCCTGGCGCACGTGGGGCCGGAGTGGCGGCGCAGCCCGTCGTCCGCACCCCCGCGCGGCGTCGGCCGCGACGCCCGGCGTGCCGCCGGGCGCCTTGCGCGCGAGTTCCGTCGCCCATGACCTCGGGAACTTTGCTTCGACGTGTGTCAACATAGACGTATGTCGAACGCGAAGGTGTTGCTGCCCCTCCTTGAGCCCACCGTCGAACCGTGCTGCCCGCCCCTCACCGAGCGCCCCCTGACCGCCGAGGAGGCCGAGCGGACCGCCCTGATGTTCAAGGCGCTCGGCGATCCGGTCCGCCTGCGGCTCTTCTCCTCCGTCGCGTCCCACGAGGGCGGCGAGGCGTGCGTGTGCGACATCTCCGACGTCGGAGTCTCCCAGCCCACCGTCTCCCACCACCTGAAGAAACTGAAGGAAGCCGGCCTGCTCACCTCCGAGCGGCGCGGGACCTGGGTGTACTACCGGGTGGAGCCGGGAGTCCTCGCGGCGATGGGGCAGCTCCTGAGCCCCTCGGGCGCTTCCACCTGAGCTGAGGCGGACGGCCGGATGACGACGTCCCCACCCTGGCGCTTCAGGCGTACGGCGGTGGCATCGCCTTCCACGACGAGAACCACCTGCCCGGCCTCCGGCACGACGGTCATGACGGCCACGACGGCCATGACGGCCATGACGCCTGCCTGGCCTCGCTCCCGTCCCGGATGCGGCGCCGCGCGAAGGGGGACCGAGGGCGCGCGGACGACTCCGGCACCCTCGTCGGGCGCAAGGAGCACGACGTCGGACAGGCAGCGGCTCCGCGAACGCACGGTCCGCCTGGACCTGCCGGAGACGGCCGCTCTGGTCTCCTGACCCACCGACAGGCATGAACCGGGCCCGTTCCGTCGCGCGGAAAGCACGACGGAACGGGCCCGGCGCCTTTTCAGCCCGCCGAGACGAGCTCGACCCCGACGGCCGGCTCGGCGTCCCGGAGGGCCGCGAGGTAACGCTCCGCGTCCAGGGCGGCGGCGCAGCCGGAGCCCGCCGCCGTGATGGCCTGGCGGTAGGTGTGATCGACGACGTCACCGGCGCCGAAGACGCCCGGCAGGCTCGTACGGGTCGAGGGAGCCTCGGTCTTCAGGTAGCCCTCGGCGTCGAGGTCGAGCTGGTCGGCGAAGAGCCCCGTGCGCGGGTCGTGCCCGATGGCGATGAAGAGGCCGGTCGCGTCCAGCTCACGGGTCTCGCCCGTGAGGACGTCACGCAGGACGACGCCGGACAGCATGCCGTTCGCCTCCTTGATCTCGGCGACCTCGCTGTCGAAGGCGAAGGAGATCTTGTCGTCGGCGAAGGCGCGGTTCTGCATGGTCTTGGAGGCCCGCAGGGTGGAACGCCGGTGGACGACGGTGACGGAGCGGGCGAAGCGGGTGAGGAAGGTGGCCTCCTCCATGGCGGTGTCGCCGCCGCCGACCACGACGATGTCGCGGTCGCGGAAGAAGAAGCCGTCGCAGGTGGCGCACCAGGACACGCCCCTCCCGGACAGCTCGTCCTCCTGGGGCAGGCCGAGCTTGCGGTAGCCGGAGCCGGTCGCGATGATCACAGCCTTGGCGCGGTGGACGGTGCCGGCGGAGTCGGTGAGGAGCTTGATGTCACCGGCCAGGTCGACGGAGACGATGTCGTCGTCGATCATCTCGGCACCGAACCGCTCGGCCTGGGCCCGCATGTCGTCCATGAGGTCGGGGCCGTTGATACCGGTGGGGAAGCCGGGAAAGTTCTCGACCTCGGTGGTCGTGGTGAGCGAGCCGCCGACGAATATGGAGCTGCCGAACAGCAGCGGCTTCAGCTGGGCGCGTGCGGTGTAGAGCGCGGCGGTGTACCCGGCGGGGCCGGAGCCGATGATGATGACCTCGCGGACGTCGTCCTGGGCGCCGGTCGTGGTGGTCGTCGTCATGGTGAGGTCAGTTCTCCTGCTTCTCGGCGTTCGTGGAGTCGATCTCGGCGATGAGGCCCTCGATGAGCCCCTTGACCTCGTCCCGGATGGGACGGACGGCCTCGACCCCTTGGCCGGCCGGGTCCTCCAGGACCCAGTCGAGGTAGGTCTTGCCGGGGAAGTAGGGGCAGGCGTCGCCGCAGCCCATGGTGATGATGTAGTCCGACGCCTGGGCGGCCTCGACGGTGAGGACCTTCGGCTTCTGGTCGGAGATGTCGATGCCGAGCTCGGCCATGGCGGCCACCGCGGCCGGGTTGACCTGGTCGCCCGGGAGGGAGCCGGCGGACCGGACCTCGACACGGTCGCCCGCGAGGTGCCGGAGGAAGCCGGCGGCCATCTGGGAGCGCCCCGCGTTGTGGACGCAGACGAACAGCACGGAGGCGAGCGGGGACTCGGACATCGATTCTTCCTTCGTGACAGACGGGCATCAGCCCGGACTGGCATCACCCTTCACTGATGTGACAGTATCAGTCCATGCTGACGTCAGTCGACACTGAGCTGTTGAAGGTCCTCGCCGACCCGCTGCGGCTCCGGATCGTGACCCTGCTCGCCCGCGAGACCCTGTGCACCACGCACCTGGTCGAGGAGACCGGAGCCAGACAGACCAACCTCTCCAACCACCTCAGGGTCCTGCGCGAGGCGGGCGTGGTGGAGACGGAGCCGTGCGGCCGGTTCACGTACTACCGGCTGCGGCCCGACGTCATCGAGCAGCTCGCCGGCCAGTTCGCCGGCCTCGCCGCCACCGCCCGCGCCCACGCCGACTCCAAGAGGTCCTGCCCGTGACCCCCGCCGCCCCCGCGACCGCCGCCGAGGAATCCTCGGTCGTCGCGAAGCTGTCGACGCTCGACCGCTTCCTCGCCGTCTGGATCCTCCTGGCCATGGGCCTGGGCCTCGGTCTGGGGCGGCTCATCCCCGGCCTGAACGACGCGCTCGCGAAGGTCGAGGTCGGCGGGATCTCCCTGCCGATCGCCGTCGGCCTGCTGATCATGATGTACCCGGTCCTCGCCAAGGTCCGCTACGACAGGCTCGACGCCGTCACCGGCGACAAGAAGCTCATGGTGTCGTCGCTGGTCATCAACTGGATCCTCGGCCCGGCCGTCATGTTCGCCCTGGCCTGGATCTTCCTGCCGGACCTGCCCGAGTACCGCACCGGCCTGATCATCGTCGGCCTCGCCCGCTGCATCGCCATGGTCATCATCTGGAACGACCTCGCCTGCGGCGACCGTGAAGCCGCCGCCGTCCTGGTCGCCCTGAACAGCGTGTTCCAGGTCATCGCCTTCGGCCTGCTGGGCTGGTTCTACCTCGACATCCTGCCTGGTTGGCTGGGCCTCGGAGACGGCGAGACCCTCGACATCTCGATGTGGAAGATCGCGCTGAACGTCGTCGTCTTCCTCGGTGTCCCCCTGCTGGCCGGCTTCCTGACCCGCCGGATCGGCGAGGAGAAGCTGGGCCGGGAGTCGTACGAGCGGAAGTTCCTGCCGAAGATCGGCCCCTGGGCCCTCTACGGCCTGCTCTTCACGATCGTGATCCTCTTCGCCCTCCAGGGGAAGACGATCACCTCGCAGCCCCTCGACGTGGCCCGCATCGCGCTCCCCCTCCTCGTCTACTTCGCGATCATGTGGTTCGGCACCTTCGCGCTGGGCAAGGCCATCGGCCTGCGCTACGACCGCACCGCCACCCTGGCCTTCACGGCCGCGGGCAACAACTTCGAACTCGCCATCGCCGTCGCCATCGCCACCTTCGGCGTCACCAGCGGCCAGGCCCTGTCCGGCGTCGTCGGCCCACTCATCGAGGTCCCCGTCCTCGTCGCCCTGGTCTACGTGTCGCTGGCCTGGCGCAGGAAGTTCTCCCCCGCCCAGCGGTAGGCACCGCCCCGCCCTCACCACCGAGGTGCCCCGCCCCGCCGACGTGCGGGCCGGGGCACCGCCGTCGAGAAGGGAATCCCGGACATGACCCAGCACCAGGCCGTCGACGTGGTCGTCGTCGGCGGAGGACAGGCGGGCCTCGCCGCCGGCTACCACCTGCGCCGGGCCGGCCTGGACTTCGTCGTCCTGGACGCGGGGGACGCCCCGGGCGGGGCCTGGCAGCACACCTGGGACTCCCTCCACCTCTTCTCCCCCGCCGCCTACTCCTCCCTCCCCGGCCGGCTCATGCCCCCGCAGCCGGGCGAGACGTACCCGGACGCGGCCCATGTCGTCGCGTACCTCACGGAGTACGAGCAACGCTACGACCTCCCCGTCCACCGCCCCGTCCGCGTCGCCGGAGTCCACCACGACGGCGAACGCCTCCGCGTCGAGACCGACTCCGGCACCTGGCTCGCCCGCGCGGTCATCAGCGCCACGGGCACCTGGTCCCGTCCGTTCCTCCCCGCCGTCCCCGGCCGCGCGGAGTACCGGGGCACCCAGCTCCACACGGTCGGATACCGGCGGGCGTCCGACTTCGCCGGACAGAAGGTGATCGTGGTCGGCGGCGGCAACTCAGGGGCCCAGGTCGCCGCCGACCTCGCGTACGGCTCCGACCCGACCTGGGTCACCCTCCGCGAACCCCGCTACCTCGCCGACGACATCGACGGCCGCGCCCTCTTCGACCACGCCACCGCCCGCCGCAAGGCCCTCGACGAAGGCCGCACCGACACCGGCGGCGTCGCCTCCCTCGGCGACATCGTCGCCGTCCCGCCCGTACGCGAAGCCCGCGACGCCGGACTCCTCAAGGCGCAGCCGATGTTCACCCGCCTCACCGCCACGGGCGCCGAATGGCCCGACAGCACCCGCGCGGACGCCGACGCGATCATCTGGTGCACCGGCTTCCGTCCCGCCCTCGCGCACCTCGCCCCGCTCGGCCTGCGCGGCCCCCGCGGCCGCATCCCCACGGCCGGCACCCAGGCCCTGGCCGAACCCCGGCTCCACCTCCTCGGCTACGGCGACTGGACCGGCCCCGCCTCCGCCACCCTCATCGGCGTCGGCCGCCCGGCCCGCGACGCGGCCCGGGCCATCGCCGAGCTCCTTGAGGAGGAGTGAGGGGCCCCACCCCGAGGGGAGCGGGCCGCCTCCCCCACCCAGGACGTCGTGCCCCTGTCAGTCGTGGCGGGCGAGCTTCACCGCGGAGACCGGAAGGACGACGGCCAGAAGCGGGATGAGCACCAGGTCGGGGAAGACGCCGCAGGCCAGCCGGGCGTTCGTCCGGAGCTCCCACCGCGCCCCGGGGCTCCAGGCGCGGCCCGCCGCCGGGCGAGGATCACGTCACGACGGAGCTGCGGCGCTCGACGAGGACCACGTCCCGCCACACCCCGTGATGCCGCCCGATCCGCTGCCGTGTGCCGATCACCCGGAACCCGGCGCGGGCGTGCACGGCGAGGCTCGCGGCGTTCTCGGGGAAGATCCCGGACTGGATCGTCCAGATGCCGGCCCGTTCGGTGGAGTCGGCCAGTGCCCGCAGCAGCGCGGTCGCGACACCACGGCCCCGGGCGGCGGGATGGACGTAGACGGAATGCTCGACGACGCCGGCGTACGCGCGGCGGTCGGACACCCGGGTGGCGGCGACCCAGCCGAGGACGTGGCCGGGTCCGTCGAACGCGTGGCCGGGTCCGTCGAGCGCGACGAAGCGGTGCTCGGGCAGCCTGGCCGCGGCGAAGGCCTCCCATGCCGGGGCGGCGGTCTCGAAGGTGGCGTCGCCCTCGTCGATCCCGGCCTGGTAGACCGCCAGGACCTGCTCGGCGTGGTCGGCGGTCATCGGGGTCACGACGAACTCAGCACCCATCGGGCACCTCCTCTCCCATGATCGACCGGACCGCGCGCGGGAACACCGACAGGCAGGTGCGGTTCACCGCGTACAGGGTCGAGGTGCCCTGCTTCTCGGGAAGCGCGAAGCGGACCTCGGCCAGGATCTTCAGATGGTGGGAGACGGTCGACTGACCGACCTCCACCTGGGCGACCAGCTCCCCCACGGTCATCGGCCGGCCCGCCCGGGCGAGCAGGTGCAGGAGCCGCACTCGGGTGGGGTCGCCGAGGGCGCGGAACCATGCGGCGTACGTATGGGCTTGTTCGTCGGTGATCGACTCGGTTTTGTTCATCGATGATCGACGATATTCGATGAAGGAGGTCTTGGCCAGGGCCACGGCCTCCCGCGAAGCCCGCCCGGCGGGGCCGACCCCTCGCCGCCGCTTCTCCGCGCCCGGATCACCGCCGCCCGACTTCGCGCGGGGCGGGACGGGGCGGGACGGCTTTGCCGGGCGACAGCCGGAGAGGGCCTGTAATCGATATGGGCGCGCTATCCGCGTTTGCACTTATAGCGTGTCTGCAACTATTGTTGCAGCACGTAAACGGCCTACTCAAGCAAACACGGAAGGGCGGAGCCATGCCGCTCGCGCTACTCGCTCTCGCAGTCGGGGCCTTCGGGATCGGGACGACCGAGTTCGTCATCATGGGGCTGCTGCCCCAGATCGCCGCCGACTACGGCGTCTCCATCCCCACCGCCGGACTCCTGGTCACCGGCTACGCCCTCGGCGTCGTCATCGGCGCCCCGCTGCTGACCGTGCTCGGCCGCCGAGCGAGCCGCAAGCGGATGCTCATGCTGCTGATGGGCCTCTTCGTGGCCGGGAACATACTCTCCGCGCTCGCCCCCACCTTCGGCGTGATGCTGACCGGCCGCGTGGTCGCCTCGCTCGCCCACGGCTCCTTCTTCGGCATCGGGTCCGTCGTCGCCGCCGGCCTGGTCGCCCCGGACAGGAAGGCCGGCGCCATCGCCACGATGTTCACCGGCCTCACCGTCGCCAACATCGTCGGCGTCCCCCTCGGCACCTTCATCGGACAGGCCGTCGGCTGGCGCACCACCTTCGCGATCGTCGCCGTGCTCGGCGTGATCGGGCTGCTCGGCATCGCCCGGCTCGTCCCCGCCATGCCCCGCCCCGAAGGCACCCGCCTCGCCGGCGAGCTGAAGGCCTTCCGCAACCCCCAGGTACTGCTCGCGATGGCCATGACCGTCCTCGGCTTCGGCGGCGTCTTCGCCGCGATCACCTACATCGCGCCGATGATGACCGAGACCGCCGGATACTCCGAAGGCGCCGTCACCTGGCTGCTCGTCCTCTTCGGCGTCGGCATGTTCCTCGGCAACCTCCTCGGCGGCCGCTACGCCGACCGGGCGCTGATGCCCCTGCTGTACGCCACCCTCGGCGGCCTCGCCGTCGTCCTCGCGCTGCTCACCGTCGCCGCGCACGACAAGGTCCTCGCCGCGATCGCCATCCTCCTCGTCGGAGCGCTCGGCTTCGCCACCGTCCCGCCGCTGCAGAAGCGCGTCCTCGACCAGGCGCACGGCGCGCCGACCCTGGCCTCCGCCGTCAACATCGGCGCCTTCAACCTCGGCAACGCCCTCGCCGCCTGGCTCGGCGGCCTCGTCATCGCCGCCGGCCTCGGCTACACCGCGCCCAACTGGGTCGGCGCCGCCCTCGCCACCGCCGCCCTCGCCCTCGCCCTGTGGTCCGCCGCGCTGGAGCGCCGCGCCCCGGCCCCGGTCCCGGCCCCGGCCGCCGTCACCCCCGCCCCCACCCCCGTACACCACTGACCCACCGGAGCACCCCTCCATGAACGCCCCCCGCACCCGCACTCCCCGGGAGGTCTTCGCCGACCACGGCCGGCGCCTCGGCACCGGCGACCCGGACCTCGTCAGCGAGAACTACACGGCCGACGCCGTCTTCCTCACTCCCGACGGCGTCCTGACCGGACGAGCGGGCGTCCGCGAGGGCATCGGCCGGCTGCTCGCCGACCTGCCCGACGCCGCATGGCACCTGACCCCGCAGTTCGCCGGGGACGTGCTGTTCCTCCGGTGGACCGCCGTCGGCAGCACCCACGAGGTCACCGACGGCGTGGACACCTTCGTCTTCCGCGACGGGCTCATCAGCGCCCAGACCGTCCGCTACACCCTCTCCCCCCGCACCACCGAGCGCACCGCGCTCACCAAGTGAAGGAGCATCCGCACACCATGGCACCGTCCGCCACCACCCCCACCACCCCCGCCGTCCCCACCGTCACGCTGAACAACGGCGTCGAGATCCCCCAGCTCGGCTTCGGCGTCTTCCAGGTCGCCGACGACGCGACCACCGCGGCCGTCACGGCCGCTCTCGAGGCCGGCTACCGCAGCATCGACACCGCCGCCGTCTACGGCAACGAGGCCGGCGTCGGTCGCGCCCTCGCCGCCTCCGGGCTCGCCCGCGAGGAGCTGTTCGTCACCACCAAGCTGTGGAACGCCGACCAGGGCTACGACTCCACCCTGCGGGCCTTCGACGCCGGCCTGGCCAAGCTCGGCCTGGACTACGTCGACCTGTACCTGATCCACTGGCCGACCCCGGCCCGCGACCTGTACCGCGACTCCTGGCGCGCCCTGGAGCGGCTCGCCGAGGAGGGCCGGATCCGCGCCGCCGGCGTCTCCAACTTCCAGCCCGAGCACCTGCGCCGGCTGATGGACGGCGCCGAGCTGACCCCGGCCGTCAACCAGATCGAGCTGCACCCCGCGCTGCAGCAGTCCGCACTGCGCGCCTTCCACGGCGAGCACCGGATCGCCACCGAGGCCTGGAGCCCGCTGGCGCAGGGCGCGGTCCTCGACGACCCGGCGATCGTCGCGATCGCCGCCGCCCACGGCAAGTCGCCCGCCCAGGTCGTCATCCGCTGGCACCTCCAGCTCGGCAACGTGGTCATCCCCAAGTCGGTCACCCCGGCCCGGATCCGCGCCAACTTCGACGTGTTCGACTTCGTGCTGACGGACGAGGAGACGGCGGCGATCGCCGGTCTCGACCGCGGCCTGCGCACCGGCCCGCACCCCGACGAGCTCAACTGACCCACGCGCCCACCGGGCGCCCCCTCTCCTCGTCGGCCCGCGCTCGGCCTCGACGCGGACCGGCGCCTGGAGGTGCTGCCCCGGCCCGTCGCGTGTGGCGGCGACGGACCGGTCGACGGGGGACGCCGGGCGCCCGGGCTTCAGCCGGTGGGGGTGGCGAGGGCGTCCAGGGATTCGGGGACGGTCTGGCCCCCGTCGACCGTGAGGGTCTGTCCGGTGACGAACGCCGCTTCGTCCGAGGCGAGGAAGCCGACCGCGTGCGCGACGTCCGCGGGCTCCCCGAGTCTGCCCAGCGGGATCGACGCGGCCATCCGGCGCAGGTACTCCTCGCCGAGGGCGTCCAGGCCCTCGGTACGGACGTTCCCGGGGAGCACGGCGTTGACGGTGATGCCCAGCGGGGCCAGTTCCAGGGCCGCCCCGCGCAGGAAACCCAGCTGGCCGGCCTTGCTCGCGCCGTAGTGGGACCAGCCCGTGTATCCGGTGGTCGGTCCGGTGATGGAGGAGGTGAGGACGACACGTCCGTGCCCGGCGCGTTCCATCGCGGGCAGGCAGGCCCGCACGGCGAGGATGGAGCCCCGCAGATTGACCGCGAGGACCTCGTCGACGTCGGCGGCGGTCATCTCGCGCAGCGGCTTCTCGGGGAAGACGCCCGCGTTCGCGCAGAGGACGTCGACGTGCCCGTGCAGGCGCTCCGCCTCGGCCGCCATCGTCTCGACCGCCTCCGGGTCGCGCAGGTCCATCCCCGTTCCGGCGACTCGCCCGCCCGTGGCGAGGGAGAGGCTCCTGGCGACCTCGCGGGCGACGGCCCCGTCCCGGCCGGTCAGGAGCACCGCCGCGCCCCGGCGGGCGAAGAGTTCGGCGATGCCTCGTCCGATGCCGCGGGTCCCGCCGGTCACCACGACGGACCGCTCTCGCCAAGGGGTGCTGGTCATGCCCCGTCCCGTCCTCTCCTCGTCCCATGCCGACAAGCGGCCCCCGGCCCGGCTCGGCCCGGGGTCGCTCACCGTAGGCGACGTACCGACGGCCCGTCGCCCGCCACCGCGCGGCGTCGGCTCGGGGACGGGCGAACGGACCCCGGCGCCCTCCGGCGGAATCGGGCCCCGGGCCGCGCGACCGGGCGGTGGGCGGCTCACCCGGACGGAGGAGCCCGCGAAGGGCGCGGGGGCGCGGCGTTCCCGCGCGTTCGCCCGGTCGCGGGTCCGTCGGCGGACCGCCCGGCCGGGGCCGGTCTTCCCCTCCCCCCGGCCGTCACACCGCGCCATCCGGCTGTCAGTCCGCTGACGTATTCTTCCCGCCACCGTACGCCGACTCGGAGGACCAAGAGAATTGACCGGCCTGCCCGCTTTCCCCCTGCCGTTTCACTCTTCCCGCACCCTGCCGTTCACGCCGCCCCGGACGCTGCGGGAAGTCGAGATGACGGAGTGCAGCGCCCATATCCGGGCGAAGCCGGGGTGGTTCGAGAAGATGAACGACGCCGACATCGTCGCCAGGTGGACGCGTGAGGCGGTCGACCAGGGCCTGACCGAGGCGCAGGTTCGCTACGTGCTCGCCGAACTCGCGCACTACGCCGCTCTGCGGGACGGACGGACCGGCGTCGAGGTGTCCGCCGTCGACGGGGTGTGGCAGTCGGACGCGCTCGTGGACGACGGGCTCAGGTCCCGGCTGCGCGAGGCGGTCCGGGTGCTGGAGCAGGTCCCGGAGGCGGAGAGGGACTGGCATCCCGGTTCCGACGGCCAGGTGCTGGATCTCGTTCATCCCTCGCTGTTCTGCCTGGTGAGGGGGGTGAGCGGCGCACCCGATCAGGCCTGGCGGAACCCGACGAACCATTACTCGAAGTACGAGTTCTCCGAGAAGTTCCAGTGGCTGCCCACGGACGTCGAGGTCGGTGCCGACGGCGACGTCGCCTTCCTCTCGTACGTCAACAACGTCCACCCCGAGGCCCATCGCGAACTGAACGCCGTGCTGCCGGAGTTGTTCGATCGGATGCGCCCGCTGCTGGAGAACGTGCTCACCGACCTGCGGCATCCGCGGCCCCTGCGGATCGAGGCCGATCCCTACGGGTGGTACGACTCGGAGCCCCGGCGTCCGGACAGGTCCTCCTTCGGCGACGAGGCGGCCTACGCGGAGGCCTGCCGCGCGTGGGAACGGGCCCAGGACGACTGGTGGGAGAACCGCCGCCCGGTGGTCCCCGACGCCCCGGCCTTCACCCCGCCCGAGTCGCCCGACGCCTCCGCCCGGGTCGACCTGCGCGGCCGCCGCCTCCAGGTGATCGTCAAGCTCGCCACCCTCCACCTCACCCCGGAGAAGCCCGAGTACGCCGGCGGTTCCTGGCACGTCGAGGGGATGCTGAACGAGCGCATCGTCTCGACCGGCCTCTACTACTGGGACAGCGAGAACATCACCGAGAGCCGGCTGGGCTTCCGGACGGCACTCGACGACCCGGACTACGAGCAGAGCGACGACAACGGCGTGCGCGAGGTCTACGGCCTGGAGAACGAGGACGCGCTGAACCAGGTGCTGGGATCGGTGTCGACCCCCGCGGGCCGCTGCCTCGCCTTCCCCAACGTCCTGCAGCACCGCGTCGGCTCGTTCCGCCTCACGGACCCCGCCCGCCCGGGACACCGCAAGATCCTCGCGTTCTTCCTGGTCGACCCGGAGCACCGGATCGTCTCGACGGCCGACGTGCCGCCGCAGCAGCCGTGGTCCGACACCTCGACCATGACGCTGGAGCAGGCCAAGGGCCACCGCGAGGAACTGATGAAGGAACGCAAGTTCTTCGTCGACGAGCACAACGAGCAGCTCTACGAGCGGGAGTTCTCCCTCTGCGAGCACTGAGCTCCGCGGACCGACGGCACGCGTCGGCCCGGGTGCCCCTCGGAGGGGGCGCTCCGGGCCGGCGCGTCCGTGCGGTTCAGTCGCAGCAGTCGCAGCAGCACTTGCACGGGTTGCAGCAGCCCCCGCCATCGCCGCAGCCGCCGCCGGAACCACCCGAGCCACCCGAGCCGCCGGAGCCTCCCGAGCCGTGCCCGCCGCCCGAACCGCCGGACGAGCCGCCCGAGTTGCCGCCGCCCCGCCCGCCGAACCAGCCATCGCCGCCGGAGCCGTCCCGGCTCGAACCGCCGTCGCGGTTGCCGTCGCCGAACTGCACGGGCTCCACGTCGTCCTCGCCGCCGTCGTCGCAGCGGCAGCAGTCGTAGCACAGCCTGCAGTCGGGGCAGAGGCGGCGCCATTCGGCACACCGCCGGCACTGCCCGTCCGGCGGCCGGTTCGACGCCGTCGCGCCGCCCTCCGGGGCGACGCCCGTAAGCGCCCCCACGCCGCAGGCGGACCCCGCGCCGGTCTCCTCGCCGGTCCACGCCGGTGTCCGCGTCGCCGTACGGCGTCCCGGCCACGGCAGCACGCGCGGGCCGCCCCCGGCCTGGCGACGGTGCCGGTGGTGGCGGTGCCGGGGATCGAAGACGCGGTCGACGGCGCGCTCCAACTCGCCGCCCAGCAGGGTGCGTACCAGCCGTCCGTCGACGAAGTCGGCCTCGGACAGGGCGAGTCGGATGCCGTGGACGGCGTCGTCGCACAGGCGTCGTACCTCGGCGCGGTCCGCGCCCGTCACGGCGATCGGGTTCCACGCGCCGGACGCCGCGTCCGCGTCCAGGTCCTCCACCGCGTCCAGCAGATGCGCCAGCCGGCCGAACAGACGGCCGGCCTCCGCGAGCGGCTCGGCGTTGCCCGGGCGGCCGGTGAGCACCGCGGTGTACGCGAAGGCGGCCGCGGTCGCCGTCTCCGTGGGCTCGGTGACCGTCAGCAGCGAGCCGCCGAGGCCGGTCGCCCGCTCGATCTCCGGCTGGCGCTCGACCGCCCCGAGCAGCACGCCGGTGTCGAAGCCGAGCCGTTCGCCGCCGGCGGCGCCCGCCCGGTCCCAGCCCTGGACAATCCGGCGTGCGGCCAGCGCCACCGGGCGGCGTCCCACCAGGCCGTCGCCGTCGGCCACGTGGTCGCGTATCTTCGCCGCGGCCAGCACGAGCGACACCGTCGCCGCCAGCCGCGCGCCCTCGCCCTGCGCCACGTCCGCGGAGCGCATCCCGCGCAGCGGACACGGACCGGCGGACCGGCGCCACTCCCCGGTGCGCTCCGACTGCGCCTCGGTCAGCACCGAGACGATCAGGCCGTCGTAGTTGGTGGCCACCCTCGCGAACTGCCCGTACTCACCGCGCAGAGCCAGGCACAGTCCGCACAGATGCGCCATCCACTCGGTACGCAGTCCCTCGCCCAGCCGATGACGGCACGGCCTGATGATTCCGAACACCGAAGTTCTCCCCCGTAGAAGCGACCGCCCGGACGTGTCCCGCCGGACGGCTCACGGATACAGGATCCTAAAGGGTCCCCTTCCGGGGAACGCCCGCGGAAACCCCCGGTCCGGGGCCCGGCCCGGTGTCGTCCACGGGCGGATCCCCCGGAGTCGGGGCCTGTATTTTGGCGCCGTGGACTACTTGGCTGCACTTCGACGTGAACTTGATGTCTTCGGCGCCGCGTTGGGCGGCGATCTCTCGGCTCCGGTCGAGCACTGCGGCGACTGGAGACTGGCGGACCTGGCCGTACACATGGGGGCGGGGAACCTCTGGGTCGTCACCGCGGTGAAGGAGGGGCACGGCGACGGCTACGACGAGGGCTCCGCGCCCCGCGACCAGGCCGCTCTCCGGGCCTGGTACGCCGAGACGGCGGACGCGCTCGTGCGGACGCTGTCGGTCGACCCCTCGACCGAGGCGTGGGCGTTCTTCCCGCCGCACACGGTCGGGTTCTGGCTGCGGCGCCGCAGCCAGGAGACGCTGATGCACCGCTGGGACGCCGAACACGCCCTCGGCCCGACGACGCCGATGGATCCGGCGCTCGCCGCCGACGGCGTCGCCGAGGTCTTCGACACCATGGCGCTCCGCATGGTCTCCAGGGGGGCCGCCCGCCATCCCGAGCAGGCCGTGCGGATCACCGCCACCGATACCGGCCACGGCTGGACCTACGGCACCGGCGAGCCGGTCGCGGAGCTCTCGGGCACCGCCGAGGACCTGCTGCTGACGCTGTGGGGGCGCAAGCCCCGGGACACCGCGTCGGTGACCTGGTCCGGGGACCGCGCGGCGGGTCTGGACGTGCTGGCCGGTCCGCTGGTCCCCTGACACGGCGCCGGGCGACGCCGCCGGTCCTCACCGGTGAACGCGGACGGCGGGTGCGGGGCGCCGGGAGGGCCGCGCCCCGCACCACGCCGAAGGCGGCGCCGGCGAGGGCTCTAGTCGAACGGGTCGAGCGTGATGTAGGCCTGCCGCGGGTCGCCGTCGTGCACCAGTGACTCGTGCGCGCCGACGTCGTCGAAGGCGAATCCGTAGGCCTTGCCGTCGGCCATCCGCTCGTGGACGGCGCGGGAGTAGTGGTTGGTCACCGCGTCCTGGTAGAAGCCGGCCGACGAGGTGTCCGGCTGGTTCGGGTTGGTGAGCAGGGTGGAGCGGTTGTAACCCGCGCAGAGGGTGCGGGAGATGGGGCCGCGCACCTGGTCGTTGGGGGCGTCGAGGAGCTTGTAGCAGCCGAAGACGCTGTCGGAGTCGGGCTTCTGGAAGGAGGTGACGACGGCTCCCGCGCCGTTGGTGAAGTTCATGACGTTGCCGGAGACCCTGCCGTAGTACTTCACCGAGGGCTGGTTCGCGAAGGGGGTCACGGTGAGGGTCGAGGTCGCGTACTTGGTCCAGACGCGGTTGACGTAGTCGTTCATCACCCCCGCGGGCAGGGCGCCGGCCTCGATGCCGTGGCCGGGTGCCAGCGCGCGCAGCACCGTGCCGTCGGAGCGGGTCTGGATGAGGTTGGCCCACCCGCCCGGCCGGGCGCGCAGCGCGTCGTAGAAGCCGCGGTAGCCGCCGGGCTTGAGCCGCCCGGTGTTCGCGACGGTGCCGTCGGGGCGCTTCACGCCGACGGCGTACGGCGCCGAGACCATGTCGACCTGGGTGCTGTTGAGCCACAGGCCCGCGTCGTTGAGGGTGTACTCGGACCAGTTGAAGAGGATGTTCCGGTTGGGGTCGGTGGGGTTCTGCACCGCGGGCTGCACGAGGCCGCCCGTCGCGAGCTTGAAGACCAGCTTCTGGCCGTAGCTGAAGTAGACCCGTCCCGAGAACTTCGGCAGCCGGATGGTCATCGACCGGCCGGCGGCCGGGCCCGTGATGGCGGCGTCGGGCGCGGGCACGGGGGTGGAGCCCCCGGCCGGCCAGGGGTGGAAGGTGCCGTTCGCGTCCGCCCAGCCCTGCCGGCCGGTCGAGAGCTCGGTGCCGAGGTTGTACACGTAGATCTGCTCGCCGCGACCCGAGTTGTTCGTGAAGGTGAGCGGGATCGTCGCGGGGACGGCCGCGGAGGCCGGGTCGGGATCGGTCGCTCCGACGACGGCGACGGTGGTTCCGATCAGCGCGGCGGCGGCCAGAGGGACGAGCCGGACGCGGGTGCGCCGGTGCCGTGGGGACATGGGGGCTCCTCGGAGGTGGGGGCTCCGGACAGGGACGAGTGCTCGTGAGAGCGCTCTCAAGAATGGTGACGATGAGATGAACCTGTCAACCGATCGGGCGGAGACGGGTCGGTCGAGGCCGGTCGACGGAGACCGGTCGACGGGTGGTCAGCCTGCCGGGCGCGCGAGCGCGGCGAGCACCGGCGCGACGCCGTCCTCCCCGGCCAGGCGGTCGGCCAGCGCCCGGGCGCGCGCACGGTACGAGCCGTCCTCCGTCGCGCGGCGCAGGGCCCCGGCCAGGGTCTCGGAGGTGAGGCGGCGCAGCGGCACCACGCCGGGAGCGGTGCCCAGCGCGGTCTGCCGGGACGCCCAGAACGCCGCGTCGAACTGGACCGGGACCGGCACGGCGGGCACCCCGGCCCGCAGCACGGCGCCCGTCGTCCCCGCTCCCGCGTGGTGGACGACGGCGGCCGTCCGGGGGAACAGCAGGGAGTGCGGTACCTCGTCGACCGTCAGGATGTCGTCGCCACCGGCCGCCAGCCCCGCCCAGCCCCGCTGGACGATCCCGCGCACGTTCGCCGCGCGCAGGGCACCGACGACCTCGCGGCTCACCCGCTCGGGATCGGGGACGGTGGCGCTGCCCAGGCCGACGAAGACCGGCGGGGGGCCGGCGCCGAGGAAGTCCTCCAGCTCCCGGGACAGCCGGGCGCCCGTCGTCTCGTGCGGCCACCAGTACCCGGACACCTCCAGTCCGGCGGGCCAGTCCCGGGGCCGGGGGACGACGAGTTCGCTGTAGCCGTGCAGCACGGGCCGCGGCGGCCGTCCGCGGGAGCGGCCCGCCGCCTTGAGCCCGTACCGCCGCGGCAGCGACCGTACGGCGTCGTGGAACATCAGCTCCACCGACGTCATGACGGCGCGTCCGCTCAGCCGGTTTCCCCACGTGCCCAGAGACCGCGTCCCCAGGACGGGGGCGGGGAACTCCGCGGTCGGGTGCAGCGGCTGGAGGTGCAGCCCCAGGGCGGGCACGGACAGGCCCTCGGCGAGGGCGTACCCGAGCGGCCCGAGCGCGCCTCCGACCAGCAGGACCTCGCCCTCCCGCGCGACCTCCACCAGGGCCGCCGTCATCTCGTCGACCGCTCCCCGGGCCATCGACGCCAGCCGTACGAGCTTCCCCGCGCCGGTCCTCGCGTCGTGCAGCCGCCGTCCCCGCGCGGAGTGCAGTTCGGCGCGGGGGTCCACCGGCAGCGGACGGAACCGCACCCCGGACCCCGCCACCAGCGGCTCGAACACCGCGTGCGCGGCCAGCGTCACCTCGTGCCCGGCCCGTACGAGACCGGCCCCCAGACCCGTGTACGGCGCGACGTCGCCCCGCGATCCCGCCGTCATCATCACGATGCGCACGCCGCCAGTGTGCCCCACAGGGACGCGACCGCGCGGCAGACCGGCCGGACCGGGCCCGACCGGCCGGGCCGTCCCGGCGTCCGTCGCGCGGTTCCGCGCCGGCCGGGGAAGCTCGCATCGTTTCCGCATCGTACGGTGGAGGCATGGACGACATGGACGACACCGAGCACGGGACGACCACGGGCACCGTGGCCCGGCGTCTGGGGGTCTCCCCCACCACCGTGCGTTCCTGGGACCGGCGGTACGGGATCGGTCCCGCCGTCCGCGCGGACGGGCGGCACCGGCGGTGGAGCCCCGCGGACGTCGCGATGCTGGAGGAGATGTGCCGTCTCACCGCGTCGGGCGTCCCGCCCGCCGAGGCGGCGCGGGCCGCCCGGCAGGTGCGGGCCGCCCGGGAGGCGGGGCCCTCGGAGGCCCGGCCCTCGGCGGTGCGGGAGGGACGGCGCGCCACCGCGGTCGACGCCCCGGCAGCCGACGGCACCGAGCCGGTCACGTCCCTCCCGGAACCTCCTGCGGCGCCCGCGGCCGGGCGCACGGCGGGCGGCGGTCTGCCGCTGGGCGCCGTGCGGCAGGAGAGCCGCGGGCTCGCCCGTGCCGCCGTGCGCCTCGACGGGCCCGCCATGGAGGAACTGCTCCGGGCGGCGCTGGCGGAGTACGGGCTGGTCGCCACCTGGGAGGAGATCATGGCCCCGACGCTGCACGCGGTGGGCCGGAAGTGGGAGTCGTCCGGCGACCGCTACGTCGAGGTGGAGCACCTGCTCTCCTGGCACATCTCCACGGCGCTGCGGCGGGCCGCCGTGACGGGACCGGCGCCCGCCTCCCCCGCCCCGCCGGTCGTGCTGGCCTGCGTCCCGTCGGAGCAGCACACGCTGCCGCTGGAGGCGCTCACCGCCGGCCTCGCCGAACGGGGACTGCCGACCCGGATGTTCGGCGCGGCCGTGCCCGCCGAGGCCCTCGACGCGGCGGTCCGGCGGATGGGGCCGCGCGCCGTCGTCCTCTGGTCCCAGGCACGCTCCACCGCGAACCACGCGCTGGCCCGGCACGTCGCGGGGACGGCGTTCGGGGTACCGGGCGCGCGCACCGCTCCCCTGGTCCTCCTCGCGGGCCCCGGCTGGCTCGGCCGGGCGCCCGCTCCGGGCACGGCACGCCCCACCGGCCTGCGCGAGGCGCTCGGCGTCGTCTCCCGGCTGTACGGGGAGCCGGAGGAACGGGAGGAGCGGGCCGGAGGCGCCGGGACCTGAGCCCCGCCGCCCTCACGGACGGGGCCGGGCCGCCGGCCGCTGCCGGGGCGGCAGGGGGACGAAGCCGCTGGTGCGCCTCCGGTAGGCCGCGTACCCCGGACGTTCGGCCATGTGGGCCTCCAGGAGCCGTTTGCCGCTGCCCCAGATGAGCAGGCCGCTCATCACCAGGGGGGAGACGAGGGTCGGCAGGGCTGTCTGCCAGGTGGCGCAGGCCGTGAGGTACAGGCCCCACCAGACCAGGAAGTCGCCGAAGTAGTTGGGGTGGCGGGTCCAGCCCCACAGTCCCCGGTCCATGACGCGTCCCCGGTTGGCCGGGTCCGCCTTGAAGCGGGCGAGCTGGTGGTCCCCGACCGCCTCGAAGGCGAGGCCGGCCGCCCACACGGCCAGGCCGAGGTACGCCGTCGCCTCCAGTGGCCGGGGCAGCAGGACCGCGAACTGCACGGGGAGGGAGACGAGCCAGACCAGGGCGCCCTGGAGGAGGTAGACCTTCCCCAGGGCGTGGAGGGTGGGGTTGCCGCGGGAGCGGGCGAGCATCCGCGCGTACCGGGGATCCTCGCCGTGGCCGCGGGCGCGCCAGGCGATGTGGAGCGCGAGCCGCAGTCCCCAGACGACGGTGGCGAGGGCGACGGCGGTCCGGCGGACGTCGTCGCCGTGCCCGGCCGCCAGGAACCAGGCCACGACGGCGACGGCCGCGAAGGCGACCCCCCAGGCGACGTCGACGACCCGGTGCGTCCGCCTGACGGTGCCGACCGCGAAGGCGATCAGCATGACGGTGAGCGCGGCGGCCGCCGAGGCGGCGAGGACGGTGCCGAGGACCGCGGTGTCGACGGCGCTCATGACGCCTCCCTTGAGCCGCCCGCCGGGGCGGGGGGCGGTGCTGCCGCGAGGCGTGCGCCTGCGCCGGGGTCTTCGCCGGGTACGGCCGCGAGGCGTGCGCCTGCGCCGGGGCCCTCACCGGATGCGGGCGCGGGGCCGGCGAGGGGGCGTTCGGTCCGGGCGGGGCGGGCCGGGTTCACCGGTCCGGCTCCGTGTCGGCGGCGGTGAGCCGGAGCTGGCGGACGTCGAGGTAGCCGGAGCGGAATCCGGCCTCGGAGTAGGCGAGGTAGAACTCCCACATGCGCCGGAAGACGGCGTCGAAGCCGAGGGCCGTCACGGCGGCCTCCTGGTGGAGGAAACGCGCGCGCCACTGGTGGAGGGTCTCGGCGTAGTGGTCGCCGTATCCCGTGTCGTGGGTGATGCGCAGACCGGAGGCGGCGCTCTCGCGGGCGAGGGCCTCCGGGGAGGGGATCAGGCCTCCGGGGAAGACGTACTTGCTGATCCAGGTGTGGGTGCGGGCGGTGGCGAGCATCCGTTCGTGCGGCATGGTGATGGCCTGGAGCGCGACGCGACCGCCCGGGGCGAGGAGGCGGCGGAGCGCGGTGAAGTAGTCGGGCCAGAACTCGGCGCCGACGGCCTCGATCATCTCCACGCTCACGACGGCGTCGTAACGACCCCGGACGTGCCGGTAGTCGAGCAGTTCGACGCTGACCCGGTCGGCGACACCGGCCAGGGCGACACGACGGCGGGCGAGCGCGAGCTGTTCCTCGGAGAGGGTGACGGTACGGACGCGGGCGCCGCGGGCGGCGGCGCGGATCGCGAGTTCGCCCCACCCGGTGCCGATCTCCAGCAGTTCGGTTCCCGGGCCGGTGTCCGCGAGGTCGAGGAGCAGGTCGATCTTGCGGTGCTGGGCAGCGGCGAAGGCCGCGTCGGGGAGGACTTCCGAGGCGTGTGGCAGGGGGTCGAAGACCGCCGAGGAGTAGCCGAGACCGGGGTCGAGGAAGAGGGCGAAGAGCTCGTTGGAGAGGTCGTAGTGGCGGTGGATGTTCTCGCGGGCCCCGTCGGGGGTGTTGAGGTCGGCCTCGGGCCTGCGCCGGACCCAGGCGCCCCGGAGCCGGCGCAGCGCGGCGGGGACGAGGTCGTCGACGTGGCGGGCGAGGACGGTGAGGACGCCGACGAGGTCGTCGGCGTCCCACTCCCCGGCCATGTACGACTCGCCGAAGCCGATCAGCCCGTCGGCGCCGACGCGGCGGTGGAAGGCGTCCGGGTCGTGGAGCGTGAGCGTCGGCGCGGAGGTGTCGTCGCCGGTCCGCGGGGCCGC
Organism: Streptomyces sp. NPDC056503; assembly: GCF_042794995.1. Lineage (NCBI taxonomy): Bacteria > Bacillati > Actinomycetota > Actinomycetes > Kitasatosporales > Streptomycetaceae > Streptomyces > Streptomyces sp. NPDC056503. The sequence continues at coordinate 17,238 of NZ_JBHTST010000020.1, read as the reverse complement.
GAGGGGGATGCCCCGGCCCGTCCGTATCCGCAGGGGCAGCCGGCCGAGGGCGCGCTCCACGAGCAGCCGGGCGACGGCGGTCCGCGCGGCGGAGGCGCGCGGCAGCCGGGCGACCTCGGGCCAGCGGTGCGGGTCGACCGGAACGCGGCCGGCGCGCACGGCGGGCGGAGGAGGCGAGAGGGTCACGGGGTGCCTTCCTGCTGGAGGGGGACTGTCGGAGGGGTCCCGGCGGGGCGGGGCCGGACGGGAAGACCCTTGAGGTAGAGGCGGACGCCGTGGCGGCGGATGCCGAGGGAGACGGCGGCGGTCGACCAGGGGTGGCGGAGCGCGGCCGCGAGCAGGGCGCCCGGACCGGCCGGCCTGCGGGTGCCGCGGACGGTGGCCGTCAGGGGGCGGGAACCGTCCGTGTGGCGGAGCTGGACGGTCAGGTCGAGGCGGTCCCCGGGAAGCGGCAGGCGCATGCGGTAGGCGCCCTCGACGTCGAGGAACGGGGAGACGTAGAACTCCTTGGCCGTCTCGGCGCGGCCCTGTGCGTCGGGGTGCAGCAGGTACGCGTGGCGTCCGCCGTACGTGTTGTGCACCTCGGCGACGACACAGACGGGGCGGTCGGCGCGGTCGTGGCACCAGTACAGGGTGAGCGGGTTGAAGACATGGCCGAGCACGCGCGCGTGGGCCAGCATCAGGACCCGCCCGTCCGCCGCCCGCTCGCCGTGGGCGGCGAGGCACGCGTCGAGGCCGGCCCGCAGGGTGGGGGCGTCGCCGTCGAAGTGGTCGGCCGGGTCGAAGCGGGCGAGGGGGCGCAGCGGACGGGGCAGGACGGGCAGGTCGTCGAGGTCGACCAGCCACATGTAGGTGCGGTGGCGGAGCGCGTGACGGATCGGGGTGACACGGGTGTGGGCGATCTCGGTCTCGTACAGGGCCGGTACGGCGGCGGGGTTCATCACGGCGCTCCCAGGTGGCGGGCGGCCTCGACGCCCGAGCGGCAGCCGTCCTCGTGGAAGCCCCAGCCGTGGTAGGCGCCCGCGTACGCGGTGACGCCGGTGCGGAGGGTGGGCAGGAGGCGCTGGGCGGCCACGGACTCCGGCGTGTAGACGGGGTGTTCGTACGTCATGCGGGCCAGGACGGTCGACTCGTCGACGCGGTCGTCGGGGTTGAGGGTGACGATGTGCGGTCGGTCGGTGCGGAGCCGCTGGAGCCGGTTCATGTCGTAGCTGACCTGTACGGCGCCGGGGCGGGCCGTGCAGGAGGGCAGCAGGTAGTTCCAGGACGCGCGGGCGTGCGGCGAGCGCGGCAGGACGCTCGCGTCGCGGTGCAGCACGGTGGGGTTGCGGGAGTAGGTGAACGCGCCGAGGACGCTCCGCTCCTGCTCGGTGGGGTCGGCGAGGAGCCGCAGGGCCTGGTCGGGGTGGACCGCGATCACGACGGCGGCGTGCTCCGTCGACTCGCCGTCGGCGGTGACGACCGTGGCGCGGTCGCCGCCGCGGCTCACGGCCCGTACCGGGGTCGCGGTCCGTACGGAGGCGACCGACTTGGCGACGCGCTCGACGTACGCCGCGGATCCGCCGGTGACGGTCTTCCACTGCGGGGACCCCTTCACCGAGAGGAGCCCGTGGTGGTCGAGGAAGCGGAAGAGGTAGACGGCGGGGTAGCGCAGGGCCGTGTCGGGGGCGCAGGACCACACGGCGGCGACGAGGGGGATCGCGAAGTGGCTGACGAAGTGGGCGGAAAAGCGGTGGGCGCGGAGGAAGTCGCCGAGGGTGAGCGTCATGTCGTCGGCGGCCAGCAGGCCGCGTGCGGCGCGGTGGAAGCGGGGGACGTCGGCGAGCGTCAGCAGGTACCGGCCCCGGCGGGCGTTGCCGCCGCCGAGCAGGCCGCGCGGGCCCCGCGCCCCCGCGTACTCCAGGCCGCATCCGTCGCAGCGGACGGACATGCTCATCTCCGCGTCCTGCGTCGTGACCCCCAACTCGCGGAAGAGGCGCAGGAGGTGGGGGTAGGTGCGCTCGTTGTGGACGATGAAGCCGGTGTCGACGTGGAGCGTTCCGCCTTCGGGCGCGGGCAGTTCGTGGGTGTGCGCGTGGCCGCCGAGCCGGTCCTCCGACTCGTACAGCACGACGTCGTGCGTACGGGACAGGAGATGGGCCGCGGTGAGGCCCGCCACGCCCGCCCCCACCACGGCGACGCTTCGTCCGTTCATCGTTCCCCATTCCTCGTGTGGCCTGTGTCGGGTCGGGTTGGTCGGGTTGGTCGGGTCGGTGTGCTGTGCGCCGTGGTGTGCCGGGCGGCGGCCGGACCGGGGCCGTCAGCGGCCCACGGCGGGACCGGCACCGGCGAGTTCGAGGCTGTGCCGCATGCGCTGGAGGCCGCGGCGGGCGTGGCTCTTGACCGTGCCCAGCGGCAGGCCGGTGCGGTCGGCGATCTGGGTCTGGGTCAGGTCGGCGAAGTAGGCGAGTGCGAGCACGTCGCGCTGGACCCGGGGCAGCCTGGCCAGTTCCTCGGTGACGACCATGCGGTCGAGGATCCGCTGGGGCTCCTCGTCCGTCCGGTCCTGGTGCTCCAGGGACGCGCCGAGGGTCGCCGCGAGTTCGGTGCGGCGGGTGCGGGCGGTCAGCGTGTCGGCGATCTTGCGTCGGGTGATGCCGATGAGCCAGGCCGGGAGAGTGCCCCGTTCGGGGCGGAAGTTGGCCCGGCCCCGCCAGGCGGCCACGAACACCTGCTGGGTGACGTCCTCCGCCTCGCGGGGGTCGCCGAGGGCACGGGCCGCCAGGGTGTGGACCAGGCGGCCCCAGCGCTGGTAGGCGGCGGCCAGGCAGTGCTCGTCTCCGCCGACGAGGCCGCGGGCGATCCGGTCGTCGGCGGCGGAGGCGTGGACGGCGGAGGCGTGGACGGCGGCGCCGGCGGCGGAGGCGGCCGGGTCGGCGGAGGCGGCGGCAGCAGGGGCTCCGGTCGGCCGGTGTGCGGTCATGGCGCTTCCTCCTCCGGGTGGTGGAGCGAGCGTCCACCGGGATTGCCGCCCCGCTCCGGGAGCGGCGCTTCCGGGGCCTCGGTGACCCCGTGCCCCCTCACGGTCCTTCCGGCGCCCCCTCCTCCACAAGTCGCATCGGTTTCGCATCGAAAGGTCCCCCCGCCCACGCGAGCGCGCCCCGGGCCAGGGGATACGCCGTACGACGCACGAGGCCCGACGCACGAGGCCCGACGCACCCGGGGGCCGACGCACCCGGGCCGAGGGGTGGACCGGATCAGGCGGGGCCGCGGAGCCGGAGGAAGCGCTCCCGCCCCTCGGAGAGTTCGATCAGCGGGTCCGGGTAGTCGAAGGCCGCCCGGTCGAGTCCGGTCAGTCGCCAGGGCTCGTGGAGGGCCGGCCCTTCGAGGCCCGCGAGCTCCGGGACCCAGCGGCGGACGTAGCCGCCCTCGGGGTCGTACCGCTTGGCCTGCGCGACGGGGTTGAGGACGCGGTTGGGGCGGGTGTCCGTGCCGGTGCCGGCCACCCACTGCCAGTTGAGCTGGTTGTTCGCGACGTCGCCGTCCACCAGCAGGCCGAGGAAGTGGCGCGCGCCTTCGCGCCAGTCGACGCAGAGCGTCTTCGACAGGAAGGAGGCGGTGATCAGCCTGCCTCGGTTGTGCATCCACCCCTCGTGGGCGAGCTGCCGCATGGCGGCGTCGACGACGGGATAGCCGGTGCGCCCCTCCCGCCAGGCGGCGAGGTCCGCCTCGGCGTCCGCGCCCACCCGCCAGCGCCCGGGCCGGGACCGGTAGTCGGCCCCGGCCGCCCCGGGGCGCGCGGCCAGCACCTGGTGGTGGAAGTCCCGCCAGCAGAGCTGCCGTACGAACGCGTCGGCGCCCGCGCCGCCCCGCCTGGCCGCCCGGTGCACCGCCTCGGTGGCGGAGAGGGCGCCGAAGTGCAGGTAGGGCGAGAGCCGGGAGGTGGCGTCGCCCGCCAGGTCGTCGTGGCGCTCCTCGTACGCGTCGAGGCCACCGGACAGCCACGAGGCGAGTCGTTCGCGGCCCGCGCTCTCCCCTCCCGCGAGGAGGGCCGGCGACACGTCCGAGACGGCGGAGCGCCGGGGGACGGGCTCCGAGCGCACGCCCGAGGGGACGCGCAGCTTCCTCGGCGCGGCGAAGGGGGCCCGCAGCGGCTGGGCGGCCCAGCGGCGGTGATAGGGCGTGAAGACGGCGAAGTGGTCCGACCCCTGCGGGACGACCTCGCCGGGCGGGACGACGGTGACGACGCCGTCGTGCACGTACAGGCGGCGGCCGTCCTCCTCCAGCACCTTGCGCAGCCGGGCCTCCCGCCTGCGGGCGAAGTCCGTCACTCCGGCGGCCATGTGGACCTCGTCGGCGTCGGTCCGCCGCACCAGGTCCCGCACCTCGGCGACCGTGTCGCCCTCCCGCACCACGAGCCGGCCGCCCCGCTCCTTCAGGGCCCGGTCGAGGTCCTCCAGGCAGTCGGCGAGGAACGCCAGCCGGTTGGGCGCCGCGAACCCCGCGCGGTCCACGGCCGGGTCGCGGACGAACACCGGCACCACCTCGTCCGACCCCTGGGCCGCGGCCCTGAGCGGCGGATGGTCGTGGACCCTGAGGTCGGAGGTGTACAGAACGACGGAGACGGTCATCGCGCTCTCCCTGCTCGGCCGCCGGTCGCGGACGCGCGGCGCCGCGCCGGGGTACTGGTGTGGCACTCCTGCGTCTTCGGTTCCACGTTTTCCGGGCTGCCGGATGCGCGCGGACCCGTCGCTTCGTCTCGCCCGCGCCGCCGCCCGTGGTCGCGCGGGCCATGGCGGTCCCGGCCCGGGCGGGGGATCACCCGCGGCCCGGCGCCGGGCCCGTCCCCGCGCTCTCCGCCCCGGCGCCTTCCGTCCCCACGCCCTCCGTCCCGGTGCTTCCGGTCCCCGCGCTCTCCGTCTCGGCGGTCCGGGCGATGTTCCTGGCCATGCCGCCGAAGACGACGGCGTGGAACGGCGTCACGCCCCACCAGTAGACCTGCCCGGCGAGGCCGCGCGGGTGGAAGAGCGCCCGTTGCCGGTACGACGTCCGGCCCCGCTCGTCCACGTCGACGGCCATCTCCAGCCAGGCGAGCCCCGGCAGGCGCATCTCCGCCCGGAGGCGGAGCAGGCGCCCGCGGTCGATCGCCTCCACGCGCCAGAAGTCCAGCGCGTCGCCGACCCGGAGACGCTCCGCGTCCCTGCGTCCCCGGCGCAGCCCCACTCCTCCGGCGAACCGGTCGGCCCACCCCCGGACGGCCCAGGCCAGCGGGAAGGAGTACCAGCCGTTCTCCCCGCCGACCCCCTCGATGACCCGCCACAGCGCTTCGGGGCTCGCGTCGACGGTGCGGGAGCGTTCGTCCTCGTAGAGGCTGCCGCCCGCCCAGTCCGGGTCGGTCGGCAGCGGGTCGCTCGGCGCTCCGGGGGGCGAGGCCGTGGACCAGCGGGTGGTGACCCGCGCCTCCCGCACGCGGCGCAGGGCCAGCCGGAGCGCCTCGTCGAAGGAGAGGGGGCGGCCGGGCCCGTCGGGGACGTAGCGGGTGATGTCGTTCTCGGTGCGGACCACCTCGTGCCGGAGCGACTCGGTGAGGGGCCGGGCCAGGGAGGCCGGCACCGGCGTGACGAGGCCGATCCACTGGCTGGACAGCCGGGGGGTGAGGACCGGAACGGGCACGATGACGCGCCTGCGGAGCCCCGCGACCCGCGCGTACCGCACCATCATCTCCCGGTACGTGAGCACGTCGGGCCCCCCGACGTCGAAGGTCCGGTTCACGTCGGCCGGCAGTTCGGCGCTCCCCGCCAGGTACCTGAGCACGTCACGGACCGCGATGGGCTGGACGCGGGTGCCGACCCAGCTGGGGGTGACCATGACGGGCAGCCGCTCGGTGAGGTACCGGAGCATCTCGAAGGAGGCCGATCCCGAGCCGATGACGACGGCGGCCCGCAGGACGGCGGTGGGGACGCCCGAGTCGAGGAGGATGCGGCCCACCTCGGTGCGGGAGCGCAGGTGCGGCGAGAGCTCGTCCTCCGGCACTCCGCGCGGGGTCAGACCGCCCAGGTAGACGATGCGCCGCACGCCGGCGGAACGGGCCTCGGCGGCGAAGGTGCGGGCGGCGAGCCGGTCGGCGTCCTCGAAGCGCGCCGTCGAACTCATGGAGTGGACGAGGTAGTAGGCGACGTCGACCCCGGCGAACGCCTCGCGGAGGCTCTCGGCGACCGTCACGTCACCGCGCACCGTCTCCACCCGGTCGGCCCAGGGGAAGTCGCGCAGCTTGTCCGGATGCCTGGCGAGGCAGCGCACGCGGTACTTCCTGTCGAGCAGCTCCGGTACGAGCCGGCCCCCGATGTAGCCGCTCGCGCCGGTGACCAGGCAGAGGGCGCCTTCGGTCGGAGTGGGAGTGTCCATGCGCTGATCCGTTTCACCGAGTGCCGTGGCGTACACGTGCCATGGGTTTCTTCGTCATCACGGGGGCCGACGGATGCGGCCCGCTCCGGCGTCCACCCGGAGGCCTCACCTCGCGCGCGGCCCGCCCGCGGCGCGCACGGTCTCGGGCGGGGCCTCCGAGTGGACGCCGGCGGCGGCGCCACGGTGCCCGCCGGGTCGTGCCGTGACCGCGTCGGTGGCGGAGACGGCGCCCGCGTACGTCTTCCTCGCCTCCGCTTCCTCGCCTCCGCGCAGGCCTCCTCCCTCACCGGTGAGGGCGTCGACGCCACCGGCGGGACCCCTGCCGTGAACCCGGGCGGTACGCGGGGCGTCGAACCGGGTGCCGGGGTGTCCCACGGCGACAGGCCGGGCTCGGAGTGCTGGATTCCCCCGGTGCGGACAGGCATGCTGACGGCAGACCGGGCATATGGGTGTCGACCGGCTCGACCGCTGCCGCACCCGGCGCGGCAGCGGTCGGAACGGGAAGGTCCGTGGCCTGGGGAAGCCGTATCGTCCGTCCGTTCCGATCGGCCACGGGGGCCCTGCTCGCGGCGCTGGCCGTCGCCGTCGCGCTCACGGTCATCGACGTCCTGATCGCGGTGCAGGTGCGTACCGGACCCTCGATGGACTCCGGCCGGGCCGAGAACGCCACCCGCGGCATCGCCGGGCTCTTCTCCGTCGTCCACGAGAGCGAGGAGAGCCGGCACACGCTCGCCGCTTCGTCGGGGACCGCGCCCGTACCGGAGGAGTACGCGGACCGGGCCCTCGCCGTCGCGGCCGACCTCACCCACGACACCGACGCCCTCGGGCTGGACTCCGAGGGCACCGCCCTGCACTCCGCCCTCGCCACCTGGGTCGTCAACCCCGCCGCCGGCATCCAGCCCCTCCTCACCACGGCGGACCGGCTGACCTCCGCGCTCGACGCCCGCAAGGACCAGGCCCGCCAGGAGGCCGAGACCGCGCGGAACACGCTCTTCGCGCTCCACTGCGTCTTCATCACCGTTCTGCTGCTGTCGCTCGGCGGCCTGGTGTGGACGGTGTGGCGCAGGATCATCCGTCCGCTCGCCGACCTGGAGGCCCACCTCGGCAGCACCGCGGCCGAGCCCCCGGCCCCGCCCTCGGGGCGCGGCGGCCACGGCTGGCTGGGCGGGGTATGGGGCGAGGCGGAGCGCACCCTGCTCCTGCTGAGGCAGTCCCGGCACCATGCCACCCAGGCCGACCGGGCGCTGCGTACCGACGCCGCGACCTCCCTCGGCCTGCGCCGGATCCTCACCGCCCAGCACGCCCCGGGCCCGGACGTGGACGCCCACGGCGAGCTCATGGCGGCGGAGGGGGTGATCGCGGGCGACTTCTTCGACACCCTCACCCTGTCCGACGGCACCACGGCCCTCGTCCAGGGCGACGTCGCGGGCCACGGCGTCGAGGCGGGACTGCTGGCCGTCCAGACCAAGAGCGCCGTCCTCTCCGCACTGCGCCTCAGCCGCGATCCCCAAAGCGCCGCCGCGGCCGCCTGGTCGATGCTCGCCACGGAGGACGAACGGTTCACCACCCTGGTCATCGCCGTGCTCGACCCCTGTCGCGGCACCCTGCGCTGGCTCAACGCCGGCCACGAGATCGCGCGGCTGCGGCGGGCGGACGGCACCGTCGAGGACCTGGCACCGACCGGTCCGGTGATCGGCCCGTTCATCGCCGTCCCCGACGGCACCTGGTCCGTCGCGACGACCACGCTGTCCCCGGGTGACCTCGTCGTGCTCGCCACGGACGGTCTGACCGAGGCCCGGGGCGCCGACGGCGTCATGCTCGGCGAGCAGACCGTCACCGGTCTCATCCGCGCCCTCGGCCCGGACCCGCGCGAGGCGGTCCGCCGGCTCCACCTCGCCGTCCAGCGGCACGGCGCCGACTGGGAGCGCGACGACACCACCGTCCTCGCCGCCACCCTCGTCGTCCCGGCCGCCCCCCGGCCCGAGGACGGCCCGGCCCCCTGACGCGACGACGCGTCAGGGGGCCGGTGCGGCACGTCCGGTCGCGGTCAGGCCAGCACGCGGAGAGCCGCGGGCCTCGCCCTGAGGGTCACCGGGAGGGTCGCGTCGACCTCGCCGTCCGCGCCGTACGGCAGGGGGCGGTCGGCTTCGATGCGGGCCTCCTTGCCCCGCAGGATCTCGATCTGGGGGCGGTTCACGTGCGCGCCCGTCTTCAGTTCGTTCATCATGGCGAAGAAGAGACGCTTGGGCGCCTCCTTGATCACCACGATGTCGAGGAGGCCGTCGTCGAGCCGCGCGCCCGGGGCGATGTTCCTCCCGAATCCGTAGAAGCCGGAGTTGGCCGCGACGACGGTGTAGCCGGTGCGCTCGTGGCGGACCCCGTCGAGGGTGATGCGGTACGCGGCGGGCTTCCAGGCGAGGACCGCCCGGAGACCGCCCGCGTAGTAGGAGGCCGCGCCGCGGAGCAGACGGGAGGTGTTGGCGTGGCGGTTGGCCACCGCGTCGACACCCGCGTACACGCTGCCGAGGACGCAGGTCCCCTGGTGCCGGGCGGACTCCACCTCGATGGTGTCCACGGCCCGCGGTTCGCCGTCGAGCAGCACCTTGGCGAGGCCCGGGGCGTCGGTGGGCAGTCCCAGGGCGCGCGCGAAGTCGTTGCCGCGGCCCGCGGGGACCAGGCCGAAGACCGTGTCCGTGCCGCTGAGCGCGCCGCCGACGGTGCCGGCCATGCCGTCACCGCCGACGGCCAGCACGACGTGCCCCTTCGCTCCGGCGTCCCGGGCGAGTTCCCGCGCGTGTTCCAGGCTGCGGCTGTAGACGGTGTCGAGCCGTGCGCCCGCCTCCCTCAGCAACCGGGCCAGAGGGAGCAGGCTCGCCGTGCCGCTGGATCCCCCTGCGGTGGGGTTGACGACGGCGGTGAACTGTCGCATGGATCTGGCCTCCGGGCGGCAGAAGAAGGGTTCGGGAGGGATAGGAGTTCGGGTGGCGGTGCTCAGTGGACGGGGATCAGGACCCCGGGGCTGAGCACGCCGGACGGGTCGACCTCGGCCTTGACGGCCTGCAGCATGCGGATGCCGAGGGGGCCGATCTCCTGGGCGTACCAGTCGCGGTGGTCGGTGCCGACGCCGTGGTGGTGGCTGATGGTGCCGCCCGCCGCCAGGATCGCGTCGTTCGCGGCCCGCTTCACCGGCGCCCAGTGCGCGACGGCGTCCTCCCCCTGCGCGGAGACGACCGTGAAGTACAGCGAGGCGCCGTTCTCGTACGTGTGCGAGATGTGGCACATGACGAGCGGCGGGGTGCCGGCCTCGGTCAGGGTGCGGGTCAGCGCGTCGCGTACCGCCGCGTACAGGCCGGGGATCGCGGACCAGAAGGCCGCCGTCTCCAGCGTCTCGGCGAACGCGCCGGCGTCGAGCAGCGCGTCGCGCAGGTAGGGCGCGTTGTAGCGGCCGTGCTCCCACTTGTCGCCGGCCTCCTCGCCGACGAACTCGCCGTCGCAGGCGAGGAGGACCTCCCGCGCGGCGGCGCGGCGGGCGGCCGTGTCGGCGTCCGTGCCCTCGAAGCCGACGATGGCCATGCAGCCGGGGTTCTCAGGGAGTTCGGCGCTGCCGATGGCGTCCGGCTGGGCGAGTCCGACGAAGGTCTCGGACTCGTCCGAGAGTCGCAGCACCGTGGGCCGCGGGCCGTCCTGGGCGAGGCGGCGCAGTGCGTCCGTGCCCGCCTCGAAGGAGGCGAAGCGCCAGGCCTCGTAGATCCGCTTCCGCGGCAGCGGGCGGATGCGCACGGTCACCGAGGTGATCACTCCGAGGGCGCCCTCGGAGCCGAGGATCAGCTGGCGCAGGTCGGGGCCGGCGGCGGAGCGCGGGGCGCGACCGCTGCGCAGGGTGCCCTCGGGGGTGGCGACCTCCAGGCCGACGACCATCTCGTCGAAGCGGCCGTAGCCGGCCGAGGCCTGGCCGCTGGAGCGGGCCGCGGCGAACCCGCCGATGGTGGCCCATTCGAAGGACTGCGGGAAGTGGCCGAGCGTCCAGCCCCGCTCGTTGAGCAGCGCCTCGCACTGCGGGCCGCGCAGGCCGGGCTGGAGGGTCGCGGTGCGCGACACCTCGTCGACGGCGACGAGCCGGTCGAGCCGGCGGAGGTCCAGGGCGACGAAGGGCCGTTTCGTGGTGGGCGCGAGGCCGCCGACGACGGAGGTGCCGCCGCCGAACGGGACGGCGGAGAGGCCGTGGTCCGCGCAGGCCCGCAGGACGGCGAGGACCTCGTCGTGGGTGTCGGGGAGCACGACGGCGGCCGGGATGTCGTCGACCTCGCCGGCGCGGATGCGCAGCAGGTCGGGGGTCGACTTGCCCCGGGTGTGCCGGATGCGGGTCTCCGCGTCGTCCCGCAGGCCGTCGGGCGCGGCGACGGCGGCGCGGAGCGCGCTCGCCGCTTCTCCGGTCAGTGCCGGGACGGGTACGTCGATGTCGGCGAGGACGGACGGGCCGGTCTCTCGCGGGGTGACGCCGAGCAGGTCCCGCAGCAGGCCGGTGACCGATTCGGGCAGGGGTGCCGCCTTGGCCGGGTCGCCCCAGCCACTCCACAACATGTCCACTTCGAGAGGTTCCTCACGGTCTGTTTCGCGAACGGCGCTGCCACTCGGCCCGCGCTGGCATTACACTGTGACAGATGACGCCCATTCGTCACAACCATGCGGACGCAGATCCCGTACTCGACGCCGCACGCGACTGCGTGCTCGCCGTCGGCGTGCGGCGAACCACCCTCACCGACGTCGCCCGGCGGGCCGGCGTGTCCCGGATGACGCTGTACCGGCGCTGGCCCGACGTGCGCACCCTCGTCGGCGACCTGATGACCCGTGAGTGGATCGCCGCCGCCGCCGGCGCCATGCCGCCCCCCGACGACGACCGGCCCGAACGGGTACGGATCGTCGAGGGGCTGGTCGCCGGAGTCGCGGCGTTCCGGGCCCATCCGCTGTTCCGGAAGATCCTCGACGTCGACCCCGAGCTGCTGCTGCCGTACGTCCTCGACCGGCGCGGCGCCAGCCAGGACGCCCTCCTCGGGCTCCTCGTCACGGCGCTGGACGAGGGCCACGACGACGGTTCGGTCCGCCGCGCGCACGCCGACCTGCAGGCCCGGTCCCTCCTGCTCGTCGTCCAGTCCTTCACGCTCTCGCTGGGCACCATGGCCGACGAGACCGATCCCGAACTGAGCGAAGCCGCCTTCCTCGAAGAGCTGCGCACCCTGCTGGAGAGGACCCTCACCCCATGAACCCCACGAGCAGCACCGCCCTGCCCGGGTCCTCGCTCGACGCCGAGCGGCGCCGGCGCGAACTGGACCGGCTCGCCGACGGCGACAGCGGCGCCGTCGTCGACGTCCTGGTCGTCGGGCTCGGCGCCACCGGAGCCGGAGCCGCGCTCGACGCGGCCACCCGCGGGCTCACGGTCGCCGCGATCGACGCCCACGACCTCGCGTTCGGCACCTCCCGCTGGAGCTCCAAGCTGATCCACGGCGGACTGCGCTACCTCGCCTCCGGACAGCTCGACGTCGCCCACGAGAGCGCCGTCGAACGCGGCATCCTGATGGAGCGCACCGCCCCCCACCTGGTGCGCGCCCAGCCGTTCGTCCTGCCGCTCACCCCGCTCGTCAGCCGCGGCCAGGCCGCCCTCGCCCGCGCCGGGTTCCTCGCGGGCGACCTGCTGCGCGTCGGCGCCCGCACCTCCCGCCGCACCCTGCCGCAGCCGCGCGCGCTGTCCGCCGTCGAGACCCGCCACCTCGCCCCGGCCCTGCGCCGGGTCGGGCTGCGCGGCGGACTCCTCTCCTGGGACGGACGGCTCACCGACGACGCGCGTCTGGTCACGGCGATCGCCCGCACCGCCGCCCTCCACGGCGCCCGCGTCCTCACCCGGGCGCGCGCCCTGGAACTCGACGGCGGCGGCGCGCTGGTCCGCGACGAGACCACCGGACAGGAGCTCCGCATCCGCGCCCGCGCGGTCGTCAACGCGGCCGGCGTCTGGGCGGGCGGTCTCGTCGACGACGTACGCCTGCGCCCCTCGCGCGGCACCCACCTCGTCCTGCGCTCCGAGACCCTCGGCCGTCTCTCCGCCGGCCTGCACATCCCCATCCCCGGCGAGACGAACCGCTTCGTCCTGGTCCTGCCGCAGGGCGACGGGCGGGTGTACGTCGGCCTGACCGACGAGCCCGTGGACGGCGACGTCCCCGATGTGCCGGAGGTCCCCGAGACCGACATCGGCTTCCTCCTCGACGTCCTCGGCTCGGCGCTCGACGTCACCGTCCACCGCTCCGACGTGGTCGGGGCGTTCGCGGGTCTGCGGCCCCTGCTCGACACGCGGGACGCGACGGGCCGCACGGCCGACATCTCACGCAGGCACGCGGTGCTCACCTCCCCCGACGGCGTCGTCACCGTCGTCGGCGGGAAGCTGACCACGTACCGCCGCATGGCCCAGGACGCCGTCGACGCCGTCGTGGCCGCCCGCGACCTGGACGCGGGCCCGTGCCGCACCGCGACCCTCCCCCTCGTCGGCGCCGCGCGGCCGGAGGCCCTCGCGGGCCTGGGCGTGCCGACCCGCCTCGTCCAGCGCTACGGCTCCGAGGCGCCGGCCGTCCACGCCCTCGGCCTCGCGGATCCCTCGCTCGCCGAACCCGTCGTGCCGGGCCACACCGTCACCGGCGCCGAACTCGTCTGGGCGGTCCGCCACGAAGGCGCCCTCGACACCTCGGACCTCCTCGACCGCCGCACCCGCATCGGCCTGGTCCCGGAGGACCGCGCCAAGGCCGAGGAGGCGGCCCGGGCCGCCCTGGCCCGAACGGCCCCGGTGGGGTGAGCGAACGGTGCCCCCGCCCGGCCTTCGGGCGGGGGCACCGGCCCGTACTCCCGGGCACCCGGTGACACGGCCCGGCGCCAGGACTCCCCGCCGTCGGCCGCGGTCCCGGCCGCACCGCCCCCTCACCCCTCACCCCTCACCCCTCACCCCTCACCCGGAGCGTCCAGGGTGAGGATCAGCAGGGTGACGTCGTCCTGGATCCTGGGAGCGAAGCGGCTCAGGTCGTCCCAGATCTCGCCGGGCAGCCCGTCCAGGCCGACACCGGTCATACCGGCCAGACGCTCGACGAAGGGGTAGAAGGCGCCGGAGGCGTCCCGCGCCTCCAGGACACCGTCCGACGCCAGGAGCAGCCGGGCCCCGGGCGGCAGCTCCACCGTGGCGGCGGTCCCGGGCATGACGCCGGCGAGGCCCAGCCCCAGGGGCGGTCCGGGGTCGAGCTCCAGGGTGTTCACGGCTCCGCCGCGCAGCAGGACCGGCGGCGGGTGGCCGCAGGCCAGGACACGGACCTCGCGGCCGTGCGGGGCGAAGTCCAGGAGGACGGCCGTGGCGAAGAGCTCCGCGTGCTCCGTCGACGCCGAGTCGACCACGAGCCTGCGGTCCAGCCGCGCCGCGATCGACTCCGCGTCCACGTCGTCCAGTACGGCCTCGCGGAACGCCCCCAGGACGGAGGCGACCGTCGCGACGGCCGCCAGACCGTGCCCCTGTACGTCGCCGAGGACCGCCCGCACCCCGTGGGGGCCGGGCCGGACGTCGAAGAAGTCGCCCCCCACCAGCGTGCCGCGCTCGGCGGCGCGGTACAGGCTCGCGCAGCGCACCGGCCCCACCCGTCTCCGCACGTCCGGGACGACGGCCCGCTGGGCCGTCTCGGCGACGGCGCGTTCCAGATCGAGCTGCTCGTCCCGGCGCCCGCGGACGAAGGACACGAAGACGCTCAGGGTCGCGACGAAACCGAGGGTGAAGAGGTCGGTGTTCCCGGGCCGGTTCAGATGGAAGACGGGAACGGTCAGGAGCACGATCGTCGCCGCCCCGAGGAAGGCCGTGGCCAGCGGTCCGTAGGCCAGGACGGCCAGCGGGGACACCGCGCCGAGCAGGAAGCCGATGTCCAGCGGGAACGAGTCGGTGAGGGACGCCGCCCCGACCCCGACGAGCAGCAGCACGGGCAGGACCCGCACCCAGCGGGGCGGCGGCGCCCCGCGCAGCCAGCTCCGCCGGTACGCGCCGGTCGCCGCCTCCCCCTGCCGCACCGCCTTCCCCTGCTTCACCACACCACCAGGCTCCTACGCCGGAGTGCGCCGCGCATTCCACGGCCCCGCCGCCGGGAGCGGGAGCGCCGCGGCCCTTCCCCGGCCGGGGCGACCGCTCCGGCCCGGTCGGCGGCCTCCGCCCCGCGGTCCGGGAGGGTCGGCGCCGCCGCACCCGCCCCATCGCACCGCCCCGACGGGTTGTCAGGTACGCCTCCAACTCCTACAGTGCGTCCAGAACCCCCGCGTGGGAGCGCTCCCACGCATCTGTACTCCCCGCCGTCACGGCAGACACGCCCCCTCCCTTCCGCGCCCCTCACAGGCCGCCCCTCCCCAGGAGGTCCCACGTGCGAGCGACCCCCCACCGTCCCAGGACCGCGCTCGGCGCGCTGCTCCTCGCCTTCGCCACCGTGGTGGCGATCCTCGTGGGCACCGCGCCGGCGGCCCACGCCGACACCCTGATCTGCGAGCAGTACGGCACGACCACGATCCAGGGCCGGTACGTCGTCCAGAACAACCGCTGGGGCACCGGCGCGACCCAGTGCGTCACCGCCACCGCCACGGGCTTCCGGGTGACCCAGGCCGACGGGTCCGTGCCGACCGACGGTCCCCCGAAGTCCTACCCGTCGCTCTTCAACGGCTGCCACTACACCCGCTGCTCGCCGGGCACCGCCCTCCCCGCGCGGATCGACGGCATCGCCGGAGCCCCGAGCGGCATCTCGTACGGCTTCGTCGGCGACGCGGTCTACAACGCCTCGTACGACATCTGGCTGGACCCGACGCCCCGGACCGACGGCGTGAACCGGACCGAGATCATGATCTGGTTCCACAAGACGGGCCCGGTCCAGCCGATCGGCTCACCGGTCGGCACCGCCACCGTGGGCGGTCGCTCCTGGCAGGTGTGGACGGGCGGCAACGGTTCCAACGACGTCATCTCCTTCGTCGCGCCGTCCGCGCTCGCGGACTGGAGCTTCGACGTCATGGACTTCGTCCGGGAGACCGTCTCCCGGGGCATGGCCCGGAACGACTGGTACCTGACGAGCGTCCAGGCCGGCTTCGAGCCGTGGCAGAACGGCGCCGGGCTCACGGTGAACTCCTTCTCCTCCGCGGTGAACCTCGGCACCCCGCCCACCGGACCCGAGGAGCCCGGGCCCGGCGAGCCGAACCCGTCGGCATCCTGCCGGGTGACGGTCGCGCCCACCGTGTGGACCGGCGGCTTCACCGCGAACGTCACCGTCGCCAACACCGGTTCGGCGGCCGTCGAGCCCTGGAAGCTGGCCTTCACCCTGCCCGCGGGGCACCAGGTCACCCAGGCGTGGAACGCCGTCGTCTCCCCGTCCTCCGGCGCGGTGACGGCGACCGCCCTCACCCACAACGCGCGGATCCCGGCCGGAGGCAGCCAGAGCTTCGGCTTCCAGGGAACGTACAGCGGCACCTTCGCCCCACCGTCCGCCTTCAGCCTCGGCGGCGTGGCCTGCGCGTGACCCGAGGCACGCCCCCACCCCACTCTCCCGTCCCTCCGCCTTCCGCCCGCCTCCACCCCCTCCCCCGACCCTCGACGGACAGCGCCAGAAGGAGAGCACCGAACGGACGCACCTCCCCCACACACCCACAGGAGACACGATGGCTGGACGCAAGAAGCGGCTCGCCCCACTGGCGGCCCTGCTCGCGACCCTGCTCGCCGGAATCGGCCTGACCTTGCTGGGCCAGAGCAGCGCGCAGGCACACGGCGTCACGATGACGCCCGGATCACGCACGTACCTGTGCTGGGTGGACGCCAAGACCAGCACCGGCAGCCTGGACCCGACCAACCCCGCCTGCAAGGCGGCGCTCGCCGAGAGCGGGCCGAACTCGCTGTACAACTGGTTCGCCGTACTGGACTCGAACGCGGGCGGGCGCGGCGCCGGTTACGTACCGGACGGCACGCTGTGCAGTGCCGGCGACCGGTCCCCGTACGACTTCACCGGCTACAACGCGGCCCGTTCCGACTGGCCTCGCACGCATCTCACCTCCGGGCGGACGATCCAGGTCAAGCACAGCAACTGGGCCGCCCACCCGGGTTCCTTCCGGGTGTACCTCTCCAAGCCCGGATACTCCCCGGCGACCGAACTGGGCTGGGACGACCTGGAGTTGATCCAGACGGTCACCGACCCTCCGCAGACGGGCTCCCCGGGCACGGACGGCGGGCACTACTACTGGGACCTGAACCTCCCGTCGGGACGTTCGGGTGACGCGGTGCTCTTCGTCCAGTGGGTCCGCTCGGACAGCCAGGAGAACTTCTTCTCCTGCTCCGACATCGTCTTCGACGGCGGCAACGGCGAGGTGACCGGCATCCGCGGCTCGGGCGGCACGCCCACACCTACGCCTACTCCGACTCCCACGCCCACCCCCTCGGAGCCGACCCCGACTCCGACCCCGACCGACCCGCACACCGGGTGCATGGCCGTCTACACCGTCGTCAACGCCTGGAGCGGCGGCTTCCAGGGCTCCGTCGAGGTGATGAACCACGCCACGACGGCGCGCGACGGCTGGGCGGTGCGCTGGACCCCGGGCGCCGGCACCCGGGTCGGCAACCTGTGGAACGGCGCTCTGACCTCCGGCACCGACGGCACGCTCACCGTCAGGAACGTCGACTACAACCGGACCATCCCTCCGGACGGCAGCGTCACCTTCGGGTTCACCGCGACCTCGACCGGAAACGACCACCCGGTCGGATCCGTCGTCTGCGTCACCCCGTGACCTCCCTCCACCACCCCTGAGGAGCGAGGGGCCGTTTCC
>NZ_JBHTST010000019.1:6553-80216 GCF_042794995.1 Streptomyces sp. NPDC056503 | reverse complement strand
CGGAGGGCGGTTTCGGGGACGCGGGGGTGGTGGCGGGCGCCCCCCGGGACCTCCCCCCCGCGGCGCGGTACGGTTGACCGGGGCCGGGCCTGGCGCGGGGGCCGCCGGGACCTCTTCGGTCCCGGCGGCCCTCGTCCGTCCGTGCGGTGGCGGGGTCAGCCCTTGGCGGCGGATCCGGCGCCGTTCCCGGCCCCGTTCTCCACGTCGTCGGACTCCGCGTCGGCGGAGTCGCCGGAGCCGTCCGGGTCGGCGTCCGCGGCGGCCTTCCCGGAGTCCGCGTCCCCGGAGCCGGCGCCCTCGGCGTCCGCGTCCCCGGCGTCGTCCGCCTTCTCCGTGTCCACCGGCTTCCGGGAGCGCGGCTCCACGGTCTCCTCGCGGCCCGGGCGGACCCGCGCCGAGACGACCATGTAGAGGACGGCGAGCAGGAAGACGACGATCGCGGTCCACACGTTGAGCCGCAGGCCCAGGATGTGGTGGGCCTCGTCGACGCGCAGGTACTCGGTCCAGACGCGGCCGGAGCAGTAGGCGGCCACGTACAGGGCGAAGGCGCGGCCGTGGCCGAGCTTGAAGCGGCGGTCGGCCCAGATGACGAGGAAGCCGACGCCGACGCACCACAGCGACTCGTAGAGGAAGGTCGGGTGGTAGAGCCCGGCCTCGCGGTTGGCGCTCTCGGTGATCTTCAGCGCCCACGGCAGGTCGGTCGGCTTGCCGTACAGCTCCTGGTTGAACCAGTTGCCCCAGCGGCCGATGGCCTGCGCGAAGGCGATGCCGGGCGCGATGGCGTCCGCGTACGCCGGGAGCGGGATGCCCCGGCGGCGGCAGCCGATCCAGGCGCCGACGGCGCCGAAGGCGATGGCGCCCCAGATGCCGAGGCCGCCCTCCCAGATCTTGAAGGCGTCGACCCAGTTCTCACCCTCGCTGAAGTACAGCTGGTAATCGGTGATCACGTGGTAGAGGCGTCCGCCGACGAGGCCGAAGGGCACCGCCCAGACGGCGATGTCCGCGACGGTGCCGGCGGTGCCGCCCCGGGCGATCCAGCGCTTGTTGCCGAGCCAGACGGCGACGAAGACACCGAGGATGATGCAGAAGGCATAGCCGCGCAGCGGGATCGGTCCGAGGTGGATGACACCGGTCGACGGGCTGGGAATGTAGGCAAGGTCCATGGCAGGTCCGACGCTACCTTGCCGGGCGGGCGGACCGGCAGCCCACCCGGCAACGTCTGAATAACTAACCCGCCGGCGCTACCCCGCCGAGGGGGAGGCCGTGCCCGGCTTCTTGCCCTTGTTGGCCTCGGCGACCCACTTCTTCAGGTTCTCCGGCGAGATCTGCTCGCCGCCCTTGGTCGGGAAGATCGATTCTCCGTTGAGCAGGACGGACGGGGTGCCGCGGAAGCCGCCGTTCTGGAAGGCCTCGTTGGACTTCTCGACCCAGCTGTCGTGCGTGCCGTCCTCGACGCAGGAGCGGAACGACGGCGTGTCGAGGCCGGGCACCTTGGCCGCCAGCTCGATCAGCTTGTCGTTCTTGCCGAAGGCGTCGTCGGTCTCCTGCGGCTGGTTGGTGTAGAGCGTGTCGTGGTACGCGGTGAACTTGCCGGCGTCCTGGGCGCAGGCCGCCGCGTTCGCCGCGCGCAGCGAGCCGCTGCCGCCCATGTTGCCGTCGATGAGGGTGGCGAGGTGGTACTCGGCCTTGAGCGCCCCGGCGGCCTCCAGTTCGTGGATGGAGTCCCGCATCACGTTCTCGAACTGGGCGCAGGCCGGGCAGCGGAAGTCCTCCCAGATCTGGAGGGTGGACGGGGCGTCCGACGCGCCGGTGGGGATGGCCGGCTTGTCGCCCTCGATGGAGCCGGTGGGGGCGACGACCGGCCCGGCCTTGTCCGACCCGGAGTCCTTGTCGCCGCTCGCGGCGATCACGCCGACGACGGCGGCGAGGCCCAGGACGCCGACCACTCCCGCCGTCACGATCAGGACCCGCCGCTGCTTCTCACGGGCCTTCTCGCGCTCGCGCTGCTGCTGGAGGCGCTCCCGCGCGCTCTTGCTACTACCGTCACGGTTCTTCTCGCTCACGCCCACAGCAACGAACCGGGGAGGCGCGTCCGCGCCTCCCCGGTCCCATATCCACCCGAATGGACTACATCGGGTGGTCAGGCGCGGCGCACGCCCTCCGCGAGTTCGGCCGCCAGTTCCTTTACGGCGGCGAGCCCGGCGGCCTCGTCGCCGTCGGCGTCGAGGATCCGCTGGACGAAGGCCGAGCCGACGATGACGCCGTCGGCGAAGGCGGCGACCTCCCGGGCCTGGACGGCGTTCGAGACGCCGAGGCCGACGCAGACCGGGATCTTCGAGGTGACCCGGGTGCGGCGGACCAGGTCGGCGGCCTGCTCGCCGACCGACGCGCGGGTGCCGGTGACACCCATGAGGGAGGCGGCGTAGACGAAGCCGGAGCCGGCCTCGGTGATGGTGGCGAGCCGCTCGTCCCTGCTGCTGGGGGCGACGACGAAGACGGTGGCGAGACCGTGCTCGTCGGCGTGCTTCCGCCACAGCGCGGACTCCTGGACCGGCAGGTCGGGCAGGATGCAGCCCGCGCCGCCGGCCTCGGCCAGCTCCCGGACGAAGCGCTCGACGCCGTACCGGTCGATCGGGTTCCAGTAGGTCATGACGAGGACCGGCTTGCCGGTGGCCTCGTGGGCCTCCTTGACCGTCCGCATGACGTCGGCGATCTTGACGCCGCCGCGCAGGGCGATGTCGTCGGCGGTCTGGATGACGGGTCCGTCCAGGACCGGGTCGCTGTGCGGCAGGCCGACCTCGACGACGTCGGCGCCGCCCTCGAAGGCCGCCTTGATCGCCTTGATGCCGCCGTCCACGGTCGGGAACCCGGCCGGGAGGTAGGCGATGAGCGCGGCCCTGTCCTCGGCCTTGGCGCGCTCCAGGGTGTCGCTGAGCAGCTGGATGTTCCCGGTCGTCACTTCGACCCCTCCCCGTCGTAAAGGCCGAAGTAGCGGGCGGCCGTGTCCATGTCCTTGTCGCCGCGGCCGGAGAGGTTGACGACGAGGAGCGCGTCCTTGCCGAGCTCCTTGCCGACCTCCAGGGCCCCGGCCAGGGCGTGCGCCGACTCGATGGCCGGGATGATGCCCTCGGTGCGGGAGAGCAGCCGCAGCGCCTGCATGGCGGCGTCGTCGGTGACGGCCCGGTACTCGCCGCGGCCGGTGTCCTTGAGGTACGAGTGCTCCGGTCCGATGCCGGGGTAGTCGAGGCCCGCCGAGATCGAGTACGGCTCGGTGATCTGGCCCTCGTCGTCCTGGAGGACGTACGACCGGGAGCCGTGCAGGATGCCGGGCTCGCCGGCGGTGAGGGTGGCCGCGTGCTCGCCGGTCTCGACGCCGTGGCCGGCCGGCTCGCAGCCGATGAGCCGGACGCCGGTGTCGGGCAGGAAGGCGTGGAAGAGGCCGATGGCGTTGGAGCCGCCGCCGACACAGGCGATCGCCGCGTCGGGGAGGCGTCCGGCCCGCTCCAGGAGCTGGCGGCGGGCCTCGACGCCGATGACCCGGTGGAAGTCGCGGACCATCGCCGGGAAGGGGTGCGGTCCGGCCACGGTGCCGAAGAGGTAGTGCGTCCGGTCGACGTTGGCGACCCAGTCGCGGAAGGCCTCGTTGATGGCGTCCTTGAGGGTGCGGCTGCCGGACTTCACGGAGACGACCTCGGCGCCGAGCATCCGCATCCGGGCCACGTTGAGGGCCTGGCGCTGGGTGTCGACCTCGCCCATGTAGATGGTGCATTCGAGGCCGAAGAGGGCGCAGGCGGTGGCGGTGGCGACACCGTGCTGGCCGGCTCCGGTCTCGGCGATGACCCGGGTCTTGCCCATGCGCTTGGTGAGCAGGGCCTGGCCGAGCACGTTGTTGATCTTGTGCGAGCCGGTGTGGTTCAGGTCCTCGCGCTTGAGGAAGATCCGGGCGCCACCGGCGTGCTCGGCGAACCGGGGCACCTCGGTGAGGGCGCTGGGGCGGCCGGTGTAGTGGGCCATGAGGTCGCCGAGCTCACGGGCGAACTCGGGGTCGTTCTTGGCCTTCTCGTACTCGACGGCGACCTCGTCGACGGCGGCGACGAGGGCCTCGGGGATGAACTTGCCGCCGAAGGCGCCGAAGTAGCCCTCGGGCGACGGGACCTGACCCTCCGGGTCCGGGATGAAGAACTCGCTGGTCATGCGGATGCTGCTCCTCGCGGGGCGATGCGGTCGTGGAAGGACGTGACTCGCTTCGTACGCGCGTGCGGGACGGTGCCGCCGCCGCTCCGTCGTGGGCATACGTTCCGCAGGGGCGGAACGGGTGGGCACGACGGAACGGCACCTCCGCGGGTGCCTCCGCGCCTGTGCCTGGACCCGCACCCGTACGGAGCCGTACATCGGGGTGCGGGTTCAGGCGCGGAAGCCTAGGCCCGGCAGAGGGCGTCGTCCCTGTGCCCACCCGTCCCGCCCTGCGGGACGCCTGCCCACAGGGACGACGGGTGCGCGCGCGTGGGACGGGCGCGCCATCGCATGCCGTTGACCTGGCCCGGTTCGGAGCCGATGCAGTGGCGGACCCGGCGGCCGTGGACACGGCGGGCGGGGGCCCGGCAGCCGCGGGGCCGGCAGCCCCGGGCGAGCCGGGCGTGGGCCGCCACGGAGACCGCGACCACGCGCAGGCCGACGGGCCCCTGGGCGGTGGAGCCCGGGGCGGTCGGCGCTGCGACGTGGCGAGGGGTCATGGCGCGGCGGTCAGCTCCGGCCGTGCCGCAGGGCCGGGTGAGCGCCGGCGGCGACGAGGTCGGCGACGGCGGTCTTCGGGTCGCGGCCGGTGACCAGCGACTCGCCGACCAGCACCGCGTCGGCGCCGGCGTTGGCGTAGGCGATGAGGTCGTGCGGGCCTCGGACGCCGGACTCGGCGACCTTGACGATGTGCGCCGGGATCTCCGGGGCGACGCGCTCGAAGGTGGAGCGGTCGACCTGGAGGGTCTTGAGGTTGCGGGCGTTGACGCCGATGATCCGGGCGCCGGCGTCGACCGCGCGCTCGACCTCCTCCTCGTCGTGGACCTCGACGAGCGGGGTGAGCCCGATGGACTCGGCGCGCTCGATGAGGGAGACGAGGGCCTCCTGCTCCAGGGCGGCGACGATGAGGAGCGCGAGATCCGCTCCGTACGCCCGGGCCTCCCAGAGCTGGTAGGCGGTGACGATGAAGTCCTTGCGCAGGACCGGGATGTCCACCCGGGCGCGCACGGCCTCCAGGTCGGCGAGCGAGCCGCCGAAGCGGCGCTGCTCGGTGAGGACGGAGATGACGGCGGCGCCGCCCGCCTCGTAGTCGGCGGCGAGCCCCGCCGGGTCGGCGATGGCCGCGAGCGCTCCCTTGGACGGGCTGGACCGCTTGACCTCGCAGATCACCGTGACGCCGTCGCCGCGCAGCGCGGCGACCCCGTCCTTGGCCTGCGGGGCCTTGGCGGCGCGGTCCTTGAGCTCGTCGAGGGAGACCCGCGCCTGCCGCTCTGCGAGGTCGGCGCGCACGCCTTCGATGATCTCGTCGAGCACACTCACGCGAGAGGCCCCCTTCCGGGACGGTGACGGTTCCACGGAACCTGAATGAACACGGTTCAGCCATCTCGATGGTATCCGCAGCTGGCCCTCTGATCCGCATCGAGCGGCGCGGCGTCCCACGTGCTGGGACTTCAGGGGGCCAGAAAGGAGCCGAACGGAAGGTTCCGGATCACCGTGAAAAGGGCGGTCGGCGCCCCGATCGCCCACCACCAGGCGGGCGCGAGGGCGATCCGGGTCGGTCTGCCGCGGACGGCGTGAACCAGCCACACCACCATCAGGACCGCGCAGACGGCGTAGCCGGCGACGGCGAGCGCGTTGGCACCCAGCGCGGTCACGAGGTCGCCGTGGGCGACGGCGTGGGCGCTGCGCAGGCCGCCGCAACCGGGGCAGTACAGGCTGGTGAAGCGGAGCAGCGGGCAGACCGGGTAGTGGCCGGGTTCGTTGGGGTCGACGGCGCCGACGTACGCGAAGGCGGCGCCATCCCGTCGCCGCAGCCCGGGCCGGTGCCGGTGCCCCCGCCGAACCCGGTGCCCGTGCCGCCCGAGCCGGCCCCGCCCGGACCACCCCAGCCCGGCGGGCCGGTGCCGCCGCCCGAGCCCCAGCCGCAGCCCGGCCCCGCCGGCGCGGGGCGCGGACCGTGCGAGCCGCCAACGCCCCGTTGACGTACGGGAGTCCACTCCGGCGGACTTCCGCGTCCGGCTTGTCACACAGCGTGCGACCCCCGTAACTTGGACCGCTGTCGCTGTGTTCTAGGGGGGCCCATGGCCGTACGCGGACGTCACCGCCGCCACCAGCCGAGCCGGATCAACCGCGCCTCGCTCACCGTCACCGCCGGAGGGGCAGGCCTCGCGCTGCCGCTCGTCGGCGCGGGGGCCGCCCAGGCGGCCTCGCTGGACGTCTGGGAGAAGGTCGCCAAGTGCGAGTCCTCCTCCAACTGGCGGATCAACACGGGGAACGGCTACTTCGGCGGCCTCCAGTTCAGCCAGTCCACCTGGGTCGCCTACGGCGGCCGCGAGTTCGCGCCCCGCGCCGACCTCGCCTCCAAGGACCAGCAGGTCGCCGTCGCCGAGCGGGTCCTCAAGGGCCAGGGTCCCGGCGCCTGGCCCGCCTGCGGTCCGCGCGCCGGCCTCGCCCGCGGCGGCCCCGCGCCGGACACCCCGGGCGGCGGCGACGTACGGACCGCCTCGCTGCCCGGGCAGCGCGCGTTACCCCGGGAAGCGCCCGCGAAGCCCGGCCCGACGACCGTCCCCACCGTCCGCGAGATGTACACCGTCACGCCCGGCGACTCGCTCTCCGCGATCGCCCGCGACGAACGGGTGGGCGGCGGCTGGCAGCGTCTGTACGAGATCAACCGCAAGGTCGTCGGCGACGACCCCGACCTGATCCTGCCCGGCCAGCGCCTCACCCTGCGGATCGCCGCCCCGGCGCGCCCCGCCCCGGCGCCCGCCGCCCGCCCGACGTCCCCGCAGGCGCCGCCCACGCTCAAGCCGCTCGCGCCCCCGAAGGCCCCGGCCGCTCAGGCGCCCGCCACGAAGCCCCCGGCCGTCAAGCCGGCCGGCCACCGGCCCGCCGCGCAGACGCAGGCGAAGCCCCCGGTCAAGGCGGTGCCCAAGCAGCAGACCAAGCCCGCGGACCGGCCGAAGCCGCAGCCGAAGCCCCAGCCCCGGCCGGAGCAGCAGAGCAGGCCCGTGGCTCAGCCGAAGCCCAAGCCCCAGCCGAAGCCGCAGAGCAGGCCCCAGGCCGCCGCGCCCCGCGAGGACCGCTACTCGGCCCCGGTCTCCGCCGACATCGGCACCCGCTACGGCAAGCCCGGCTCGTCCTGGTCCAGCGGCTACCACACCGGCGTCGACTTCCCCGTGCCCACCGGCACCACCGTCAAGGCCGTCTCCGACGGGAAGATCGTCTCCGCCGGCTGGGGCGGCGCGTACGGCTACCAGATCGTGGTCCGCCACGACGACGGCCGCTACAGCCAGTACGCCCACCTCTCCGCCGTCTCCGTCCGCGAGGGGCAGCGCGTCACCGGCGGCCAGCGCATCGGGCGCTCAGGATCGACCGGCAACAGCTCGGGACCGCACCTCCATTTCGAGGTGCGGACGGGTCCCGGGTACGGCTCCGACATCGACCCCCTCGCCTACCTCAGGGCCCGCGGCGTCTCCATCTGACGCCGAGGGCCCGTCCCCGCCCGGACGGGTCAGCCGGTCGAGGGTCAGCTCGACGAGGCCGCCCGCCGCGACCGCGCCGCAGACCA
Organism: Streptomyces sp. NPDC056503; assembly: GCF_042794995.1. Classification (NCBI taxonomy): domain Bacteria; kingdom Bacillati; phylum Actinomycetota; class Actinomycetes; order Kitasatosporales; family Streptomycetaceae; genus Streptomyces; species Streptomyces sp. NPDC056503. The sequence goes on along the minus strand of NZ_JBHTST010000019.1, from coordinate 72,415 downwards.
GTGCCGCGACCGTGCCGGCCGCCCCGTACCGGAACCCCTCGCCGAAGAGGGTGAGGCCGACGGTGGCGGCCACCACGGGGTTGACCACGGTCACGGTGGCGAGCGGGGCGGCGAGGCCGGCGCCCCGGTAGGAGGCCTGGGACAGCAGCAGTCCGGTGATCGCGAGGGCCGACAGCACCAGCGCGGAGCCCCACTCGGCGAGCGGCGCGTCCGGCGACCACTCCTCGGCGACCGCCTTGGTGAAGACCGACGCCACCCCGAAGGCCACGCCGGCCGCCGCGGCCAGCGCGACCCCGCGCAGCGCGGACCGGCCGACGAGCCGGGCGAGGACGAACAGCGCCGCCACCGCCGCGAAGGTGGCGCCGGCCAGCAGCCAGCGCTCCCCGCCGTCGGGGGTGCGCCCCTCGCCGCCGTCGGTCACGCTGAGCAGCCCGGCGAGTCCGGCCGTGGCCATCAGCGCCCCGTGCCAGGCCCGCCGTCCCGCCGGGCGCCGCACGAACAGGGCGGCCATCGGCAGCGCGAACACGATGGTGAGGGCGCCCAGCGGCTGCACCACGCTGAGCGGTCCGTAGGCGAGGGCGACCACATGCAGGGTCGCGCCCAGCCCGTTGAGCAGCACGGCGCCCCACCAGACCGGATTGCGCAGCGGCGCGTAGGTCGGCCCGGAAGCGGCCGCGGCGACCCGTTCCTGCACGATCGCCGCGCCCGCGTACGCCACCGCGGAGACCAGCGACAGGACGACGGACAGCACGAGGGGACTCATACCCTCCACGATCGCTCGCCGGGCCGCTCCCGTCGTCAGACCAGGGAACGCCTTCACCGGTACCGCCGACGCAGTACGCGCCCGTCGCGTACGACCGGAGTCGTACGACACCGCAGGTCACAGTGGGTGCAATCGGGCGGAAACGGTCGTGTGGAGCGGTACCGGCCCGACCGCCCCGCTCGTACGGAAGCCACATCCCGAGCCAGTCGGCACCCCGGCCGGTCCACTTTGGCCCGCAAGATCCCCCCGGCCGCTCCGGGATACGGTGACCCCGCACCGCCGGGCCGTGCCGGCGGCGGAACCCGAGGGGGAGCGGTGGATCCCGAGACGAGCGGCGCGTCCCCCGGCGGCTTCTTCGCCCTGCGGACCACCCCGCCGCCCACCGGCGGCGACCACCGGCCCCTCGCGCGCCTCTACGAGGGCGACCCGCCGGGCGACGACCCCCTCCACGCGCGCGTGGACCAGGTCGCCGGCCGGCTCGGGGCGCCCGAGCGGCGCGTCGGCGCCTCCGTCGCGCACCTCGGCCTCGCCGCCCGCCTCTGGTCGACGGCGCTCGGCCCCGCCGCACTGCACGGCCGCTTCCCGGCCCTCGACCCCGCCTGCCTGTACTGGGACCCGGCGCTCGGCGCCCCGGACGACCTGTGGTGGGCCGGCACCGACACCCGCCCCGCCACCGTCGCGGCGCTCCGCGAGGCCGTGCACCGGGCGCACCTCGTCCCGCTGCACGCGGCCTTCGCCCGCGACGGGCGGATCTCGCCCCGGCTGCTGTGGGGCAACGCGGGCTCGGCGCTCGCCGGCGCCCTGCGCGAGCTGATCCGCTGGGCCCGCGCCCACGACCGGCCCGAGGCCGCCGCGCGGGCCGCCGCCCTCGTCCAGGGGCTCCTCGACCACCCGGACCTCGCCGGCACGGTACGGGGTCCCGCCCTGCGCCGCACCACCTGCTGCCTCTACTACCGCTCGGCCTCCGGCGGCCTCTGCGGCGACTGTGTGTTCGACCACGCCCCGCGAACGGGTTTGGAGCGGCGGCCCCCGGCTCCGTAAAGTTGCCTCTTCGGAACCCCCCGGCGGCACCCCGCCCGCGAGCGATCGAGGAACGACGAAGGCCATGACGGTGACTGAAGAATTCCAGGAGTACGGGCCGGGCATCGACCCCGAGCGCCTGGCCGTCTGCCTGAGCGTGCTCGACGAGCTCGACAAGATCGACGTCGACCACCCGGACGCGATCGCCGTCCGCCGCGCCACCGCCGGCATCTACCGCACGGTCAAGCAGCGCCGCCGCCAGGACCGCCGGGCCGCCAAGACCGCCCACGACCGGGCGGTCACCGAGGCCACCGCGACCGGTTCCGCCCAGCGCATCGACGACGAGACCGAGGGCATCCTGCCCTCCTCCGTCACCGAGGCCGGCAGGATCGCGGGCATACTCCAGCGCCCCCGGTCCTGCTACACCTGCAAGACCCGGTACGTCGAGGTCGACTACTTCTACCACCAGCTCTGCCAGGACTGCGCGGCCCTGAACCGCTCCAAGCGGGACATCCGCGCCGACCTCACCGGCAAGCGGGCCCTGCTCACCGGCGGCCGCGCCAAGATCGGCATGTACATCGCGCTGCGGCTGCTCCGCGACGGCGCGCACACCACGATCACCACCCGCTTCCCCAAGGACGCCATCCGCCGCTTCAAGGCGATGGAGGACTCGGCGGAGTGGATCCACCGTCTGGAGGTCGTCGGGATCGACCTGCGCGACCCGGCCCAGGCCGTGGCCCTCGCCGAGCAGGTCTCCGCGGCGGGCCCGCTGGACATCCTGATCAACAACGCGACGCAGACCGTGCGCCGGCTGCCCTCCGCGTACGCCGCCCTCGTCGACGGCGAGACCGCCCCGCTGCCGGCCGGCGAGCTGCCCGCGCACCACGTCATCGGCGCCTTCAACTCCGGCGCGGTCGACGGTCTCGCCGCGCTCCCGGTCGGCACCAGCGGCCTCGACGCCCAGAAGGTCGCCGACCTGGCGCTCGTCGCGGGCAACGCGAGCCTGGAGCAGTACCAGGCGGGCACCGCGATCGACGCCGGTGGCCTGCTGCCGGACGTGGTGGACTCCAACACCTGGGTGCAGACCATCGACCAGATCTCCCCGGTGGAGCTCCTGGAGACCCAGCTCTGCAACTACACCTCGCCGTTCATCCTGATCAGCGCGCTGCGCCCGTCGATGGCCGAGGCCGCCGCCAAGGCGGCGAGCGGTCGGGCGTACGTCGTCAACGTCTCCGCCATGGAGGGCGTCTTCTCCCGCGGCTACAAGGGCGCGGGGCACCCGAACACCAACGCCGCGAAGGCCGCCATGAACATGGTGACCCGGACCAGCGCCCAGGAGATGTTCGAGTCCGACAAGATCCTCATGACCTCGGTCGACACCGGCTGGATCACCGACGAGCGCCCGCACTTCGAGAAGCTGCGGCTCGCCGAGGCGGGCTTCCACGCCCCGCTCGACCTGGTCGACGGCGCGGCCCGCGTCTACGACCCGGTGGTCCGCGGCGAGGCCGGGGAGGACCTGTACGGCGTCTTCATGAAGGACTACGCCCCCGGCAAGTGGTAGCCGGTCCGTCCTCCCGATTTCGAGAGCGCCCTTCCCTCCGGAAGGGCGCTCTTTCGGCCTTCGTCACCCGAACGCGTCACACTTTGGAGCCCGGTAGAGCGCATGTGCGCTCATTTGGTTACTCTGATGCCCACGGACGGCCACCGGAGCGACACACCGCTCCACGGCCTTCCAGGGGACTGGCCACCCACCTCGGCCGCGGCCCCGCCCACGACCGGCGCCACCGCGACCGAACGGCCCCACGTCCTCAACTGACGCGACACAAAGGAGTGCGCGGTGACACCCGAACTCAAGCAGGAACCCCGACCGTCGGAACCCTCCGAACGGCAGCGGCGCAACGGCGAGCTGGGCAACCTCGAAGTCTGGGCCCGCTCGGCCCCGATCCGCCTCGCGGGCTACGAGGACGACCTCGCCGAGCCCCACATCCTGCCGGGCATCGACTGACCGGTGCCCCCGACGTGAGGCGTCGTCCCCCGGGCCGTACCGACACGGCCCGCGCGACCCCGGTGCCCCCGGCCCTCCGGCCGGGGGCACCGTCGCGTCCGGCTCACCCCCGCAGCCGGACCGGCGGCAGGTACTCCCGCAGCAGCCGCCGCCGCCACCACGCCCCGCTCGTCCGCAGCTCCCGCCAGGTGGAGAAGCGGTACCGGTAGAGCCGCGCGCGGACGTGCACCGGCGGGGCGTCCGGGAACGGGTTGTGCGCGAGCAGCCGCAGGGTGTCCCGGTCCCCGGCGAGCAGCCGCTCCACGAAGGGTCCGAACCACTCGCGCGCGTATCCGGGCGACAGCGCCGCGAACCACATCAGCCAGTCGAGCCGCAGGTGGTACGGGGCGAACTGGCGCGGCCACCGGCCGGGATCGCCGGGTTTGCCCTTGAAGCCGTACGCGAGCCACTCCGTGTCCGGGCCGGGGAGCTCGTCGCGGGTGCCCTCCACCACGATCTCGTCGCGGACGCGGCCGACCGTGCCGAAGGCGCCGTACGTGTTGACCAGGTGGAAGGGGTCGTAGGAGCGGTTCATGGCCTGGTCGCGGGAGAGCAGGTTGCGGACCGGGCGGTGGCTGCGGACCAGGACCAGGGCGGTGAGGGCCAGGACCAGGGCGGCGTACCAGGGCGGGGGGTCGGGGCGGGGGTGGTCGCCGGTGAGGGCGGAGAGGTCCAGGGCGGAGGCGGCGAGGACGATCGTGAGCCAGTTGAGCCACGCGAAGTTGCCGGAGAGGACCAGCCACAGCTGGGTGGCGATCATCAGGCCGGCCGCGACCGTGGCCACCGGCTGCGGGGTGAAGAGAAGGAACGGCACGGCGAGCTGGACGACGTGGTTGGCGGCCGCCTCGACGCGGTGCAGGGGGCGGGGCAGCCGGTGGAAGAACCAGCTCAGCGGGCCGGGCATCGGCTGGGTCTCGTGGTGGTGGTAGAGGCAGGTGAGCTTCCGCCAGCAGGCGTCGCCGCGCATCTTGATGAGCCCCGCGCCGAACTCGACGCGGAAGAGCAGCCAGCGGAGCAGGAGGAGGACGAGGAGGGGCGGGGCGACGTCGTCGTTGCCGAGGAAGACCGCGAGGAACCCGGTCTCCAGGAGCAGCGACTCCCAGCCGAAGGCGTACCAGGTCTGGCCGACGTTCACGATCGACAGGTAGAGGCCCCAGAGCACCAGCCACAGCGGCATGGCGACGGCGAGCGGCACCGCGTCGCCCGCCCCGGCGGCGAGCGCCGCCGCCAGCGCGGCGCCCGACCAGGCGACCGTCGCGAAGAGACGGTCCGAGTAGCGCCAGTGGAAAAGGGAGGGGGAGCGCCGCGGGGTGGTGCGGCGCAGGTACTCCGGTACGGGGAGCATGCCGCGCTCGCCGATGAGCGCCCGGAACTGGAGCGCGGCCGACAGGAACGCCACGCAGTACAGCACCGCCAGGCCGCGCTGGAAGACGGTCCGGCCCATCCACAGCTCGGGCGCGGTGAACCACTCCATCGCCTCCAGTATCAGCCCGCGGCGACGAGCCGGGTGAGGACGCGGCCCAGCCGGCGGGCGTAGGCGAGCTGGAGGCGGGGGACGAGCGGGCCGGCGAGCCGGGTGTACCAGGCGGCGGGGCGGCTGAAGGCGGTCACCGTGAAGCGGACCGTGCCATCGGGCTCCAGCTCCACGAGGAAGGACTCCTCGCCGCACTCCGGATGGCCGGTGAGGGTGCCATACCCGAAGCCGGCCCGGTGCTCCTCCTCGGGGAGCCAGATCACCCGGCAGGGGACGCCGTAGGCGAGCGGGCCGAGGCCGAGCGCGACCTCCAGGGTGACGCCGGGGGCCGCGCGGCCGGCCGTGGAGCGGACGCGGGCGCCGGTGGCGCGGTGCATCCGCCAGGTGGTGACGGCCTCCGCGGCGGTCCGGAAGTCGGCGGCGCCGTGACCGACGGGGGCGCTGTGGCGCAGGTGGTGGTAGCCGGCGGGGAGGGCGCCGGGGGTGCGGGTGGCGCCCACCTCGCGGTAGGTCAGGACGCGGCGGGGGGTCAGATCGCCGAGGATGCGGCTCATGCCGGGAGCTCCGTTCGCGGGAGGGGGGCGGGGTGGCGGCGGCCGGCGGGGTGGAGCCGGCGCCGGGCGAGCAGGGCGCAGACGGCGAAGCCGAGCGCGTTGCCGAGGCCGTGGGTGGCGGCCATCCAGGTCAGGGTGGGGTGCGGCAGGCCGGTCGCCTCGCCCAGCGCCCACCAGAGCGCGAGGGCCATGGTGACGGCCAGGACCAGCGCCGAGACGCCGAGCAGGGTCCGGGTCGCGGTGCCGGAGGCGAGCCCGCGCCGCTCCCGCAGGGTCAGTACCGAGACGGCGGCCATGCCGACGGTGAGGACGACCGCGCCGGCGAGCTCGGCCCAGTCGTCGACGAAGTAGCCGATCAGGACGAGCAGGGTGCCGGCGGGCACGCTGAGCGCGGCGGTCCCGGCCAGCACCCCGCCGTCGGAGGCGCGGCAGAGCAGCCCGGCGACCAGGGCGGCGGCGAAGCCCGCGAAGTGGAAGTGCGGCACGGTCAGCGCGAGGAGGTCCGGCTCGAAGCCGAAGAGCGGGTACGAGGCCCGCTCGGCGACGAGCGCGAGGCCGGCGACGGAGGGCGAGACGAGGGCCGTGAGGACCGCGATCTCGGCCGGCAGCGCAGGGCGCGGCGGGTGGGGGGTCCCCCCGGCCGGGGGCCGGGTGAGGGTGAGGGCGAGCCGGGCCGGGGCCTGGAGCGCGAGGGCCAGGGTGGCCAGCGCGTAGCAGGCCGCGAGCGCGGTGGCCGCGTCGGAGCGGGGGAGCCAGAGCGAGACCGCGCCGGGCAGGGCGAGCAGCGGCCACGCCCGGCGCAGCAGGTCCCAGCCGGGCGGACGGGGCCCCTCGACGAGGCCGAGCCCGGTCGGTACGACCCAGAGCATCCCGAGCGTGACGACCGGGACCACGAAGGCCGACAGTGCGGTCATGGCACCCCACCCCTGACTTGAACGCGTTCAATGATGTCGGCACCGAGCGTAGAGGCTTCCTTGAACACGTTCAAGTCCACTCGGGGGGCCGCCCCGCCGCCCGGTCGGACGCGCTCCGCTTGCACCCCGTCACCGACTGCGACAGAACGGGAGGAACCCATCCGTGACGACCGGGAGAAGCAACGTGCGCCCCACGCAGCGCCGGACGCGGAGCCACCCCGCCGCCGTCCGCCCAGCCCCCGGAGCCGCCCGCAGCCAGGGCCGCACCGCCCTCGCCGCGGCGCTCGGCGCCGCCGCCCTGTTCCTCGCCGGATGCTCCGCCGACGACCCCGGGGGCGCCGCCGGCCGCGCCGCCCTCGGCGCCGCCCACGAGGTGCACCTCCAGCCGGTCGCCGCCCAGGGACCCGACCCCTTCACCGCCTCCACCGCGCGCGGCGCCGGACTGCGCGCCTTCCAGGAGGGGCCCGACGCCGAGGCCCGGCCCGTCAGCGCCCCCGGCGTCCGCGAGGTCACCGGCTCCACCCCCGGCCTCTACGGCGGCACCCGCGCCGAGGCCAGCTGCGACGTCGAGCAGCAGGTCGCCTACCTCGCCGCCGAACCCGCCAAGCTCCGCGCCTTCGCCGAGGCGGCCGGCATCCCCGAGGGCGGCGTCGCCGACTGGCTCCGCGAGCTCACCCCCGTCCTGCTGCGCGCCGACACCCGCGTCACCAACCACGGCTTCCGCGACGGCGGGGCCGCCGCCTTCCAGTCCGTCCTCCAGGCCGGCACCGCCGTCCTCGTCGACCCCTACGGGGCCCCGCGCGTCCGCTGCGCCTGCGGCAATCCGCTCCGCACGCCCGTCAGCGTCTCCGGGGCCGTCCACCACGGCGACCCCTGGTCCGGCTTCGACCCCGACCGCGTGATCAGCGTCAAGCCCACCACCACCGTCGTCACCAGCCTCGTCATCGTGAACGTCTCCGACGACAGCTGGATCGAGCGCAAGGCGGGCAGCGACGGCGACCGGGACCGCAAGCCCGACACCGTCCCCGACTGCGACCCCGACGTCTGCGCCCTCAGCGACCCCGTCACCCCGGACACCGGCACCGGGGACCCCGACGCGCCCGCCACCCCGGAGGTCCCGACGGAGCGCCCCGCCACCCCGAAGACCCCCGAAGCCCCCGCCGCGCCGAAGACGCCCCGGGCGCCCGACACGCCCGCGGCGCCCGACACCCCCTCCGTACCGGACACCCCCTCCGTACCGGACGCGCCGACGCCGCCGGACGCGCCGACGGCCCCGGACGCGCCCTCGGAGCCGTACCCCGAGCCCGACGCCCCCACCGCCCCGTACGAGGAACCGCCGACGGATCCCTACGCCGACCCGTACACGGACCCCTACGCCGACCCGTACACCGACCCGTACACCGACCCGTACACCGACCCGGACGGCGGCCTTCCGCCCGGCCAGGTCCCCGGCGAGCCCGAACCGCCCGAGCCCCCCACCTTCGCCGGCTGAAAGATCTTCGTGGTGCGCGAGGAACCCGCTGGCCCTAGCGTGGCCCCCATGAGTGTGGGCAGCGGGGGAGCGGACGCGGCGGGCCGGCCGGACGCGGCGGGCCGGCCGGGCACGGCGCCGGCACCGGGGACGGACGGCGCCGCGGCGCCGATCCTCAGCGCGTTCGGATCCGCCTTCCGCATGGGCGGCTTCGACTGGGACCTGACCACCGGCACCATGCGGATGGACGAGGCCTCACTCGACGTCTTCGACCTCGACCCCGAGGAGTACGACGGGCGCCCCGAGAGCCTCGGCAGCCGGGTCCTGCCCGACGAGGGCCGGCAGCTCGACACCCTGGTCGCCCAGGCGCTCAAGGACGGCAGCGACCAGTACGGGGCGTACTTCCGCATCCGCCGCCGCGACGGCTCCCACCAGTGGACCCACACCCAGGGCCTCGTCTACCGGGACCCCGACGGCCGTCCCGTGCGGATCGTGGGCGTGCTGCGCGACGCCACCCACGAGCTCACCGAGTCCGCCGCCCGCCTCGGCCTCGACGAGGGCCGCAGACAGCGCGCCGGGGTCGTCGAGGGCACCACCGCCGCCCTCGCCTACGCCCGCACCGTCCAGGACGTCATCGACCTCCTCAACGACTCGCACGCCCTGGAGCACTTCGGCGCCGCCAGCCTCGTCATGGGCCTCCTGGAGGCCGGCCGCATCCACCTCGTCGCGGAGGGGCCCGACGGCGCCTTCGTCCCCGGCACCCGCTTCACCCGGGTGGACGAGCCCTACCCGATGAGCGAGGTGATCCGCACCCTGCGGCCCCGCTTCATCGACACCGCCGAGGACTTCGCCGCCTCCTTCCCCGTCCTCTGGCCGCACATCAGCGGCCTCGGCATCACCGCCGCCGCTTATCTCCCGCTCATCGCCCAGGCCCGCCCCATCGGCGCCCTCGGCCTGCTCTACAGCGACCGCACCGGCTTCAGCGAGGACGAGCGGACCCTCCTCGTCGCCCTCGGCAGCAGCATCGCCCAGAGCCTCCAGCGGGCCATGCTGTACGAGCAGGAGCACGACCTCGCCGAGGGCCTTCAGCAGGCGATGCTGCCCCGCCGGATCACCGACGTGCCCGGCGCCCAGATAGCCGTCCGCTACCGCTCCGCCCGCCTCGGCCGGGACGTGGGCGGCGACTGGTACGACGTCATCCCGCTCCCCGGCGGCCGGGTCGGCGCCGTCATCGGCGACGTCCAGGGCCACGACACCCACGCCGCCGCCGTCATGGGCCAGCTGCGGATCGTGCTGCGCGCCTACGCCGCCGAGGGCCACACCCCCGCCACCGTCATGGCCCGCGCCTCCGTCTTCCTCCACGAACTCGACACCGAACGCTTCGCCACCTGCACCTACGCGGAGGCCGACCCCAACACCGGCGTCGTCCAGGTCGTCCGCGCCGGCCACGTCGACCCGCTGGTCCGCGAGGCCGACGGCTCCTGCCGCCGCGTCCCCGTCGAGGGCGGGCTCCCGCTCGGCCTCTCCGCCGAGTTCGGCCGGCTCGACTACCCCGTCACCACCCTGGAACTCGACCCCGGCCAGACCCTGATGCTCTACACCGACGGGCTCGTCGAGAAGCCCGGAGCCGACCTCGACGAGGGGCTCGAATGGCTCTCCTCCCTCGTCCGGCGCGGCCCCTCCGACCTCCAGCAGCTCGCCGACCTGCTCTGCGACGTCGTCGCCGAACGCGGCGGCGAGGACGACGTCGCCATCCTGCTGCTGCGCCGCCTCGGCGCCTACGCCCCCAGCGGCGGCCGCTTCCGCCAGCACGTCGCGCAGAGCGACCCCGAGGCGCTCAGCGCCGCCCGCCACATGATCCGGGCCGCCGTCCGGGCCTGGGGCGCCGGCTCCCGCGCCGACGAGATCGAACTCGTCGCCGACGAGCTGATGACCAACGCCCTGATGCACACCGACGGCGGCGCCATCATCACCCTGAGGGTCCTCCCCGGCGCCGAACGGCGGCTGCGGGTCGAGGTCGAGGACCGCTCCAGCGCCCTGCCCCGCCGCCGCGAGGCGGGCGAGGCGGGCGTCTCGGGCCGGGGACTCCTCCTCGTCGACCAGCTCTCCGACAGCTGGGGCGTCGAGTCCCGGGGCGGCGGCAAATGCGTCTGGTGCGAGTTCGCCGTCACCGACTGACCCCGCCCGCCGCGCGGACCCTGCCCCGCCCGCGGCGACACCCTCCGCGAGGCCGGCTCCTCCGGCTCCTCCCTCCCGCACCGCCCCACCCGGCGGACCGGCGGGAAGACGGGAAGGCGCTCGCCGACCGCCGCATGTCCCGGCTGCTCCAGTAGGCTCCCGCGCATGCTGCGCGTACTGGCCGTCGACGACGAGGAACCCGCCCTGGGGGAGCTGCTCTACCTGCTGCGCGCCGACCCCCGGGTCAGGACCGCCGAGGGGGCCGGGGACGCGACCGCGGCGCTGCGCCGGATCGGGCGCGCGCTCGACTCCGGGCCGGACGGCGAGGGGACGATCGACGTCGTCTTCCTCGACATCCACATGCCGGGGCTCACCGGGCTCGACGTGGCCCGGCTGCTCGCCGGCTTCGCCCGTCCGCCGCTGGTCGTCTTCGTCACCGCCCACGAGGGCTTCGCGCTCCAGGCCTTCGACCTCAAGGCCGTCGACTACGTGCTCAAGCCGGTCCGGCGCGAGCGGCTCGCGGAGGCCGTGCGGCGGGTCCACGAGCTGGTCCACGCCGGGGCCGCGCCCGCCCCGGCCGCCGCGCCGGAGCAGATCCCGGTCGAGCTCGGCGGCGTCACCCGCTTCGTCTCCGTCGACGACATCGCCTACGTCGAGGCCCACGGCGACTACGCCCGCCTCCACACCGACCAGGGCAGCCACCTCGTCCGCATCCCGCTCTCCACCCTGGAGGAGCGCTGGGCGGACCGCGGCTTCGTCCGCATCCACCGCAGCCACCTCGTTGCCCTCGGCCGCGTCGACGAGCTCCGCCTCGACGGCGGCGCCACCTCCGTCCGGGTCGGCTCCACCGACCTCGCCGTCAGCCGCCGGCACGCCCGCCACCTCCGTGACCTGCTGATGCGCCGGGCCGGCGGCTGACCGGCGACCCCTACCGGCGTCCGGCCCCGTCCGCTTACACTCCACGGGCCCACCCGCCCGTCAGAGAGCGATGCCGATGCCGGAGCACCACCCGCCGCGCCGGCCCCGGCGCGAGACCGTCACCCACGCCTCCGCCCTCGGCGACCGGCCCGCGCCCCGGCTCGGGCCCCGGGCACCGCACCCGCCCGCCCGCTCCGAGATCGACGAGCAGACCACCCTCGGCCACACCTACGTCCGCTCCCTGATGCGCAGCCAGCTCCGGGCCGCGCTCACCGCGCTCGGCGCGCTCGCCCTCCTCGTCGGCACCCTCCCGCTGGTGCTCGCCCTGCCCGCGCCGGAGGCCCTGGTGTGGGCCACCCTCGGCGTCGGCGTCTACCCGGTCGTCTGGGCGGTCGCCCACTGGTACGTCCGCAGGGCCGAGCGCAACGAGCGCGACTTCACCGGCCTCGTCGAACGCTGAGGGCCGGTGGACCACCCCGCATGAACCAGACCTACGCGGTCGCCGCCGTCACCGCCGTCGTCCTCGCCACCGTGCTCATCGGCGCCCTCGGCCTGCGCGTCTCCCGCACCACCTCCGACTTCTACGTGGCCTCCCGGACCGCCGGGCCCCGGCTCAACGCCGCCGCCATCAGCGGCGAGTACCTCTCCGCCGCCTCCTTCCTCGGCATCGCCGGACTCGTCCTCGTCCAGGGACCGGCCATGCTCTGGTACCCGGTCGGCTACACCGCCGGGTACCTGGTGCTGCTCGTCCTCGTCGCCGCCCCGCTGCGCCGCTCCGGCGCGTACACCCTCTCCGACTTCGCCGAGGCCCGGCTGGAGTCCCCGCGGGTCCGCCGGCTCGCCAGCCTCCTCGTCGTCGGCATCGGCTGGCTCTACCTGCTGCCCCAGCTCCAGGGCGCCGGGCTCACCCTGGAGATCCTCACCGGCGCGCCCGACTGGGTCGGCGGCCTCCTCGTCGCCCTCGTCGTCACCTGTACCGTCGCCGCGGGCGGCATGCGCAGCATCACCTTCGTCCAGGCCTTCCAGTACTGGCTGAAACTGACCGCCCTGCTGGTCCCGGCGTTCTTCCTGGTCGCCGCCTGGTACGGGGACGGGGCGCCCCGGGCCCGCTTCGACGCGCCCGCCGTGCTCCGCGAGCACACCGTCGTCCGGGTCGCCGACACCGTACGCATCGGGCTGGACGCCCCGCTCACCCTCACCGTCACCGGCACGGTCGACTCCGTCCGGTACGAGGAGCGGGCGATGACGCTCGCCCCCGGCGCCCACCACGTGAGCGGCGGCACGGTCCTCGCCCTCCCGCCCGGCAGCGGCCTCCCCGAACGACGGGCCGAGGGCGCCGACCCCCTCGGCTGGTCCCAGCCCCTCGCGGGCGGGCGCGACGGGCACCAGCTGTACGCCACGTACGGGCTGATCCTCGCCACCTTCCTCGGCACCATGGGGCTGCCGCACGTCGCCGTGCGCTTCTACACCAGCCCCCACGGGCGGGCCGCCCGCCGCACCACCCTCGTCGTCCTCGGCCTGATCGGCGCCTTCTACCTGCTGCCCGCGCTGTACGGGGCGCTCGGGCGGATCTACGCCCCCGAACTGGCGCTCACCGGCTCCGCCGACGCCGCCGTGCTCGTGCTGCCCGACCGGATCGTCGGCGGCGTGCTGGGCGACGTCCTCGGGGCCTTCCTCGCCGGCGGCGCCTTCGCCGCCTTCCTCTCCACCGCGTCGGGGCTCACCATGTCCGTCGCCGGGGTGCTCGCCCAGGACGTGCTGCCCTCCCGCGCGGTCCGGCACTTCCGGCTCGCGACGCCGCTCGCCACCGCCGTCCCGCTCGCCGTCGGCGTCGCCGCCTCCAAGGTGCCGGTCGCCGACGCCGTCGGGCTCGCCTTCGCCGTCTCCGCCTCCTCCTTCTGCCCGCTCCTCGTCCTCGGCATCTGGTGGCGGCGGCTCACCCCGCCCGGCGCGGCCGCCGGCCTCCTCCTCGGCGGTGGCTCCGCGCTCGCCGCCGTGATGGCGACCCGGGCCGGACTCGCCCCGGCGGGCTGGCCGCACACCCTGATGGCCTGGCCCGCCGTCTGGTCCGTCCCGCTCGGCTTCCTCACCATGGTGCTGGTCTCGCTCGCCACCCCGCGCAGGGTGCCGGCCGGCACCGCCGCCACCCTCGCCCGGCTGCACCTGCCGGAGCGGTTCACCGCCCCCGTACCCGCCCAGGAGGCACGCCGATGAGCGGCATAGCGTGGGCCGCGGCGACCGCCGCCGGAGCCGTCCTCCTCGCCGCCGGGATCGTCCTCGGCCGGCTCACCGCCCGGCGCGGCGGCAGCGCCGCCGACCTCGACCTCGGCACCCCCGTCGAACGGGCCACCTTCCACACCCTGCACACCGCCTCGCTCGCCGCGCCGCCGCTGCGCGCCGGCCTGACCGAGGAGACCGCGCGGCGGGCCGCCCGCCCGCTGCGCTCGCTCCTCGGCACCGAGGCCCTCTGCCTCACCGACGGCACGGCCGTCCTCGCCTGGGACGGGCCCGGCGAGGAGCACCACCACGCGGGTGTGCCCGAGCTGGCCGCCGCGACCCTGGAGACCGGCCGCAGTCGCTCCGCGCCCACCGGCTGCGCCGATCCGGGCTGTGAGCTGCGGTGGGCGGTGACCGCCCCGCTCACCGGCGAGGAGGGCGTCCTCGGCGCGCTCGTCGCCTACGGGCCCAGGGAGTCGGCGGTGCTCGTCCGGGCCGCGACCGAGGTGGCCCGCTGGGTCTCGGTCCAGCTGGAGCTGGCCGAGCTGGACCGGTCCCGGACCCGGATGGTCGAGGCCGAGATCCGCGCGCTGCGGGCCCAGATCTCCCCGCACTTCATCTTCAACTCCCTCGCCGCGATCGCCTCGTTCGTCCGCACCGACCCCGAGCGGGCCCGCGATCTCCTCCTGGAGTTCGCGGACTTCACCCGCTACTCCTTCCGGCGGCACGGCGAGTTCGCCCAGCTCGCCGACGAACTGCGGGCGATCGAGCAGTACCTGGCGCTCGCCGGGGCCCGCTTCGGCGACCGGCTCAAGGTGACGCTCCAGATCGCCCCCGAGGTGCTGCCGGTCGCGCTGCCCTTCCTCTGTCTCCAGCCGCTGGTGGAGAACGCGGTCAAGCACGGCCTCCAGGACCGGGAGCGGGGCTGCCGGGTCACCATCGCCGCGCGGGACGCCGGCTCCGAGGCGGTGGTGACCGTCGAGGACGACGGCGTCGGCATGGACCCCGAGCGGCTGCGGGCGGTGCTGCGCGGCGAGCACCCGGGCGGCTCCGGCATCGGTCTGTGCAACGTCGACGAGCGGCTGCGCCAGGTGTACGGGCCGGAGCACGGGCTCGTCATCGAGACCGGCGTCGGCGCCGGCATGAAGGTGACGGCGCGGTTCCCCAAGTACCGTCCGGGCGTGCACCCTTCGCCGACGCGCTGACCGGTCAGGCGAGCCAGACGGCGAGATGGGCGAGCGGCAGGCCCAACTGCCAGGCGGGCAGCCAGGTACGGGCCGTCTCGTCGACCAGCAGCGCCGGGCCGGGCCCGGGCACGCCGTCCAGGTCGGTGGTGTGCACCCAGGTCTCCCGCAGCGCCGTCCAGGCGTCGTGGGCGAGGGCCAGGTCGGCGCCGCCGGGGTCCTCGGCCTCCTCGGCGGCGAGCCGTTCCTCCACCCACTCGGGCCAGCCCGCCTCGTGGACGGTGAGCCGCAGCCACTCGTCGGGCGCGGACTTCCCGGACAGATGGACCGTCAGGGCCAGGGCCCGCAGCGAGGCGCGGTGCTCCAGCGAGCCCGGCTCGGCGAGGCCGGCGGCGGTCAGGTACTGGTCGGCCAGGTACTCGGCGCACAGCCAGGCCATCGGAACGGCCAGGCCCCCGCCGCTCCTGCGGCCGGCGCCGTTCGTGCTCTCGGGCGGCAACGCTCCCACCTTCTCCCGGATGTCGGGGACCCGCGGTTCCCGGGACCCCGAGCAGAGCTTCCTCCGCCCGGGGCGTCCGCGGGGACCGCTTTGCTCAACTCGCGGGTGTGGTTTCGGATACGTTCCCCGGCCGGATCGGTGCCCTGGGGTCTGGTGGTGCGTGAGGGGCGGACGGGGCGCCGGAGCTCAGCCGAGCAGGGCGTAGACCGCGGTCGCGTGGGCGGCCGGTTCGGCGGTCCCCTCGGCGGTCATCGTGATGTCGGCGAAGGCCATCCGCCTGCCCAGTTTGGTGAGGCGGGCGCGGACCAGGACGTCGGCGCCGAGGACCGCCCGCTGGAAGCTGGTGGACTGCTGGACGGTCGTCATGGGGACGAAGCCGCCGCGGGCCGCCGAGACGGCGATCACGGTGGCGGTGTCGGCCGCGGCCATCAGGGCCTGGCCGGAGATCCCGCCGCCCTCGCGCGCCAGCCGGTCGGACCAGGGCAGCCGGAGGACCGCCTCGTGACCGTCGACGGAGTCGACGGTCAGCCCCAGGTCCAGGACCCAGGGGGCGAAGTTGTCGGCGAGGATCTTCTCGGCCGCGGCGGGCGTCAGCGGCAGGGCGTCGGGGAGCGTCACGGCGTCGTTGTGCGTCACGGCGTCATTGTGCGGCCGAGGCCCGCGGCCGGGCAATGGAGCCGTGGCGCGGCCGGTAGCCGGGCAGCGAGCGGCCCAGCTGCCTCAGGGCGTAGTGCGAGCGGGACTTGACCGTGCCGGCCGGGATCCCGAGGTCGACCGCGGCCTCGTTGACGGTGAGCCCGTCGAAGTAGAGCCGGACCAGTACCGCCCGGTGCTCCGGGCTCAGCCCCCGTACCGCCGCCCGGACGTCGAGCGCCGCCTCGGCGGACTCGGTCGCGTCCGAGGGGTCGGGGGTCACCGCGAGCACCCCGTCGCCGATCTCGGCGGGGCGGGCGAGGCGGGAGCGGCGGGCGTCGATGGCCAGGCGCCGGGCCACGGTGAAGAGCCAGGGCCGCATCGAGGCGTAGGCGTCGCTGAACGCCTCGGGGTGGAGCCAGGCGCGGACCAGGGTCTCCTGGACCAGGTCCTCGGCGCGCTGGCGGTCGCCGTAGGTCAGCCCGAGGAGGAAGGAGAGCAGCGCGGGCCCGTGTTCCCGCTGGAGCTCCTGGAGCGTCCGTTCGTCGGTCGTCGCCGCAGTCGCCGCCGTCATCGTCGCCGCCGTCGTCATCGTCGCCGTCGTCATGAGTGCCACCCTTCCCCGCCCGCTCAGCGGTTCGTCGTCCGCGCCGAATACGAACGCATCCGGGCGGACGGGGACAGGGAACGGACAACGGTCTGCGGCGAACGGTCGGAACGAGCGGCGAATGGCACGGCGAGCGGTCGAAGGGCGGTCGTACGTCCGATTCGGTGGGGTTCGCGTTCCGCTCCGGCCGCGTCCCTTGACGGGGGGTCGCCCGGAGGGTGAATTCGGCAGAACACATGTTCTTCCTATGATCGGGGTGGCAGTCGTCATGACCGCAGGCACCAGACCGGCACGCGCCAGACTCGTCCGGGCCGGCTCCACCGTCCTCGCCGGCTCCCTGCTCGCCGTCGTCGCCGCGTGCGGCCAGGGCGGCACCGGCGGCGCCCCGGCCCGGAGCGGCTCGCCCGGCGGCTCCACCGCCCCGCGCCCGGCCGCCCCGGCCCCCAAGCCGGCCGGCTTCACCCTGGTCGCCTCGGGCGACGTCCTCCCGCACGACTCCATCATCCGGCGCGCGGCCGCCGACGCCGGCGACGGAGGGTACGACTTCCGCCCCATGCTCGCCGGGGCGAAACCGCTCGTGGCCCGCGCCGATCTCGCCATCTGCCACATGGAGACCGTGTACGGGGAGGAGGGCGGGCCCTACACCGGCTACCCCGCCTTCAAGTCCCCGCCCGAGGTCGCGACCGCGCTGAAGGCCACCGGCTACGACTCCTGCTCCACCGCCTCCAACCACACCCTCGACGACGGCGCGGCCGGCCTCGGCCGCACCCTCGACGCCCTCGACGCGGCGGGTGTGAAGCACGCCGGCTCGGCCCGCACCGCCGCCGAGGCGGGCCGCCCCACCCTGCTCAAGGCCGGCGGCGCCACCGTCGCCCACCTCGCCTACACCTACGACACCAACGGCTATCCGCTTCCCGAGGGGCAGCCGTGGGCGGTGAACCTGCTCGACGAGGGCAAGGTGATCGCCGACGCCCGCGCGGCCCGCGCCGCCGGCGCCGACGTGGTCGTGGTCAGCGTCCACTGGGGCTCCGAGTGGCAGACCGAACCCGACGAGCGCCAGCTCTCGCTGGCCCGCTCCCTCACCGCCTCGCGGACCGGCGGTCGCCCCGACATCGATGTGATCGTCGGAACGCACGCCCACGTACCGCAGGCTTTCGAGAAGGTCAACGGCACCTGGGTGATCTACGGCATGGGCGACCAGATCGCCGGCGACATGATCAACCACCAGGGCGCCTTCGACCCGCGCGGCAACCAGAGCAGCGTCGGCCGCTTCACCTTCGCCCCGCCGAAGACGCCCGGCGCACGCTGGGAGGTCACCAAGGCCGAGTTCGTGCCCCAGTGGTTCGACACCGGCCGCGGTCGGGTGGTCAACCTCGGCGCCGCCGACGGCTCCGACCCCCGCCATCCCGGCATCCGCGAGACCATCCGCCAGGTCGTCCTCGGACGGGGCGCCGCCAAGGACGGCCTGACCATGGGCAAGTGACCCCGCCGGCCGGTCAGGGCACGACCGTGACCGGCCAGCGGCCCGCCTTCACCAGCCGCACCGCCACCGAACCCACGAAGCGGTGCCCCGCGGACTCCGAGACGCCCACCACGACGGCGTCCGCCTTCAGCTCCTCCGCAGCCCGCACCAGCCCCGTGTACGCGTCGCCCCGGAAGGTGCGGAACTCCCAGCGGACCCGCCACAGGTCCCGCACCCGCTCCGCCGAGGCGCGGATCTCCTCGACGAGGCCCTCCGCGATCTCGTCGGTGGCCCCGGCCACCGGCGCGCCCATCGCGGCGCCGGCCGGTATCACCGGCTGGACGTAGACGAGCGCGAGCAGCGCCTTCTGCCGCCGGGCCAGCCCGGCCGCGTACGCCGTCGCCCGCAGGGACGAGGCCGAGCCGTCGACCCCCGCCATGATCACCTTGGGGCCGTCGGTGCCCCGTTCGAACCGGTGGGGCTGGTCGTCGCTCACCCTTCCAGGGTATCGGCCCATCGGGTGCAATCGGAGGACGGCCCGGTGTCGGTGAGGGGCCCGGGACCCTCCCCGTACGAACCATTGGTCATGAAAAACGATCAGCTGCCCACCGGTCGGAGGTCGGTACTGCGCCTGGCCGCCGCCCTCGGCGTCACCGTCACGGCCGGCGCCCTCGCCGTCGACCGGCTCGGAGCCCCCGAAGGCGCCCCCGGCGCCCGCGCGGGCGCCGGGACGGCCCCGCCCCCTCCGCGCCCCGGCGCCGCCGGACCGCCCGCCTCCGCGCCCCGGCTGCGCCCCTCCGCGTACCGGCTCCAGCCCATGACCGCGTACGCCCCCGCCGCCCGGCCCCGCGCCCTTCCCCCGGTCCGCCGGCGCCCCTTCCTCTCGCTGACCGGCGTCGGCCGCTCCATGGTCCTCACCTTCGACGACGGCCCCGACCCCCGCTACACCCCCGCCATCCTGGAGACCCTGCGCCGGTACGACTGCCGGGCGATGTTCTTCGTCTGCGGCGAGATGGCGGTGGAGAACCGGGACCTGCTGCGGGAGATGGCCGACGACGGCCACGTGGTCGGCAACCACTCCTGGTCGCATCCGCTGGTGCCGAAGCTCCGGCCCTCCCGCATCCGCGACGAGCTGGGCTCCACCAGCGAGGTGGTGGAGCGGACCCTGGGCGCCGCGCCGCTCTGGTACCGGGCCCCCTACGGCGCCTGGAACCGGCACTCCTTCGAGATCGGCGCCGAGCTGGGCATGGAGCCGCTCGCCTGGTCCGTGGACACCCTCGACTGGAAGGAGCCCGGCAGCGGCACCATCGTCCGCCGGGTCCTCGACGGCGCGGGCGACGGCGTCATCGTCCTCTCCCACGACGCCGGCGGGAACCGCTCGCAGAGCGTCACCGCGCTGCGCCGCTATCTGCCCGGGCTCCTCGACGCCGGCTACACCATCACCGTGCCCCGGCGCTGACCGGGCGTCAGGCGAAAGGGCCCCGGGGCGTCCCCGGGGCCCTTTCGCGCGCGGGTCAGCGCGAGCCGACCATCCGGGCGTAGACGACGACGTTCCCGTCGTAGCCGTTCGCGCGGGTGTAGCCGCCGCCGCAGGTGATCACCCGGAGCTCCGGGTGGCCGGTGTCCCCGTAGACCTGGGGGCCGGGGAAGTCCTGCTTGGAGTAGACCTCGACGCCGTAGATCTCGAAGACCGCCACCCGTCCGTCGTACCGCTCGACCTCGACGTGCTGGCCCTTCTCCAGGGCGCCGAGGCCGTAGAAGACCGCCGGGCCGCTGTTGTTGTCCACGTGGCCGACGATCACGGCGGTGCCGCGCTGGCCCGGCGCGATGCCGTTCTGGTACCACCCGGCCAGATTGGCGTCCTGCGGGGGAGGGGCGGCCACCCAGCCGTCCGCGTCGAGTCCCACGTCCATCACCGGGGCCGCGACGTCGATCGCCGGGATGCGGACCCGCGAGGCGGGCGCGAAGGGCAGCGCCTGGACGCCCGCCGACGCCTCGGCGGGCGGCGCGACGACCGGACGCGTCACCGGACGGGCCGCGGCGGCCGGCTGCGGGGGACCGCCGGCGATGTCCACGCCGTTGCGCATCATCGCGATCCCGGACAGCATGGCGAGGGCCAGGACGCCCCAGGGTTGTCGTCTCCTGCGCTCAGGGACGCGGAAGTCCTTCGGGGGCATGGTTCTCCCTTCGTGGCGACGTGTGAACGGTAAGGGCGACCGCGCACCCCTGCGCTCCGGGCGGCCCGAACGGGTAGCGCATCGCCGCCGTACGGGTGGCCACGTGCCGGAGGAGGGCGCGCGCCGGAGCCGACCCTCCGTCAGAAACCGTGCGGAAAGCAGCCTCGGTGCCGCTGGGCGGCCCGGGTGACGGCGCGCTGGCCCATCCGAGTACTCGTCCGACAATCGTTTCGCGCGTCCCTGACCTGCGGTTGTGCCGCTTCGCGCAACTCGATCGGCCCCATGGGCGCTCACCGGACCGGCCCAGCGCCGAGGTGCGAGGCGGTGCCCAAGTTGTGATGGTTCGTCATGGAAGGCGTACTCGTCGAATCTCCCGGAGCACCGCTTTGGGGCGTCTTCCACTGGAGGTTCAACCATGCGTGCTGCACGCACTCTGGCGGTGACCGCCACCGCGATCGCGGCGGTCGGTCTGGCCGCACCCCTCGCCGCCGCCACCAGCGGTCCCAGCGACGTCTCCGTCAGCCCCCACGACGTCCACGCGGGTTCGACGATCACGATCACCGCCAAGGGCTGCGGCCACGGAGGCACCGTCACGTCCAACGCCTTCCCGGAGACCAACCTCTCGGTCAACTCCAACGGCCTGTCCAGCGCGATCGCCCGCGTCTACAACAACGCCACGCCCGGCAACTACAACCTGGCCGTCAAGTGCAGCGACAACTCCCGGGTCGTCACGCACCCGTTCCGCGTGCTCGCGGGCCGCGGCGCCCAGGGCGGCCTCGGTGGCTCGCTGGCGCCCAGCTCCACCGAGATGGCCGTCGGCGGCAGCCTGGTCGCCGCCGCCGCTCTCGGCGGCGGCCTCTTCGTCCTCCGCCGTCGCCGCATGACCGGCGCGGGCGCCTGACCGGCCGAACCTCCCGGTCGACCGGCCGTGCCCGCCGCCCCCGTGTTCCGGAAGGGACCCGGGGGCGGCGGGCTGTCCGGCGGGCCGACCGGAAAGCCGTCCGGCACGGAAAGCCGTCCGGCGGGCGAAGCCCCGGATCAGTGCCGGCGGCCGCTCGCGCGGCGGCGGATCACGTACACCGAACCGGCCGCCGCGGCGATCACCAGGGCGCTGCCGGCCGCCAGCGTCCCCGCTCCGATGCCGCTCTGCGAGCCGCCGAGGCCGCCCTGCACCCCGCGCGGGGTGAGCAGCACCGTCGAGCGGGCGGTGGGCGAGAGCGTCGCCAGTCCGCTGATCGTCAGGTCCACGGTGTCCTGCACGCCGCCCGAGCAGTTGAACGCCACCGTGTATACGGCGCCGCGCTTGGCGTCCGCGTCCACGGTGGCGGTGACCGACGAACCCGGTGCGATCTGGACGGTGTCGAAGATGCCCGCCGTCGCCGTCGCCGTGCTGGAGCAGCCGGGGGCGCTGAGCGTCACCCGGCCGCCGGGGCGGACGAGCGAGGGGGAGACGACGAAGTCGCCCGGGGCCTGCGCACCCCGCACCCGCGGGTTCGGCGCGGGCGCACCGTCGGCCGCGTGGGCGACGGTGACGGGGGCGGCCAGGGCGAGGGCGGCCGCCCCCAGCAGGGCGGTGGACGCGGCACGTATCGCGCGCATGGTGATTCCTCCGGGTCCCGAGGTCCGGCCGCGGCGGAGTGGCCGCGTTGAGCCTGCGTGTACCTCGTTGCCCGAAACGCTAGGAGCGCACTACCACAACCGCGATCCCAGACGTGCGAATGGGGCACGGTTGTCCCCCGGGCGGCCCAGCCCCGCCCTCGCGCTCAGCCGGTGACCTGCGGGAACAGATCGGTGAACGGCGCGGCGGTGGCGGCCAGCCCGCGGCCGAACGGCGCGTCGAAGTCCCAGATGAGGAAGAGCAGGAAGGCGATGAGCGCGCTGTAGAGGCCCGCGAGCAGCAGCTCGCGCCCGGTGCGCCGGATCTGGAGGGTGAAGATCAGCCCCACCGAGACCAGGGCGCCGATGATCAGGCCGAACCAGACGACCCCCGGCATGGTCTCGCCGGCGCTCTGGCCCCGGGCGCCGCGGGCGTCGTCGGCGACCATCACCTGGTCGACCAGCGGCTGGTAGGCCTGCCCCTCGAAGTCGGTGGCCGGTTCGTAGTCGGTGACGCTGCGGCGCACCTTCCGGAGCAGGGCGTCGCCCTCCGGGGTCGTCCCGCCCTGCTCGGCCCGGTGGGTGAACTCCGTGTTCACCACGTGGTCCACGTACGCGTCCACGTCGCCGCGGATCTGCGTGCGGACCATCACGGGGTAGACCTCGACGCGTTCGGAGATCTCGTGCATGGCCTGCGCCTCCTGGCGCACCACCTCCTGGGCGGCACCGCGTGCCTCCCACACGCCGGCGATGGCGAGGCCGAGGACGATCGCGTAGATGACGCCGATCATCATCGTCATGTACTCGATGACGTCGGGGGTCTCGCTGGGGTCGTCGTCCACCGGGATCCGGCGGTGGTTGATGACGACGATGGCCAGGACGACGGCGCAGGCCGCCGCCATCGCCAGGGTCAGGACGAGCCATTCGGACATGGGAGTTCGTACTTCCTCACGGGAGTTCGGGTCGGGGTGTGCTGCGGCCGGGGCCGGATCAGCGGGAGGAGCGCGGGCGCAGGATCGCGGTGGCGAGGACGGCGGGCGCGGTGATGAGGAGCATCGTGGTGACGGGTGACGCGGTGCTCTTCGGCTGGGGCCTGCTGGTCCGCTTGTAGTGCGGGAGCGCGGCGGGCGGCGCGGCGGCCGGGCGCGGCGCCGCCGTGCGGGCGGGCGGCGGGGCCGGAGCCGGGGCCGGGGGTTCCTCGGGCGCCGGGGTGACGGGCGCGGGGGAGGGCGGCGGCGGTGCCGGGGTCGGCCGTGGTGCCGGGGTGGCGGCGGGCGGCCGTACGGGGGAGGGCGGCGGCGGGAGCACGGGCGGGAGCACGGGCACGGGTTCGACCGACGGCGGCTTCGGTACGGGCCGCACGGGCGGCTTGGGTGGCACCGGCGGCTTGTGGGGCTTCGGCGGCTTGGGCGGCTTCGGCTTGGGCGTCGGTGGTGGCGAGGTGGGCTTCGGCGGTGGCGAGCACGCGTCCGGGCCGACGACCGCCACCGAGGTGTGCGAGCCGTTCGGCCCGACGACGGCGTAGGCGCAGGAGTCGGCGGCCGCCGGCACGGGCGCGGCGAGCAGCCATACCAGGCCGGCGGCCGCCAGCGACCGCGTGAGAGGTGATCCGTACAGAGACACGCCGACGAGCTTGAACACACGGACGCCGAACCGGGGGCCGAATGCGGCCTGATTCCCCGGATGGTGGGGATCTCGCGGTGCACCGGTTTGACGTTTCGCCGCCGTCGGTCCGATCCGGAGCGAGGATCGGGCCTTCGGAGAAGGTGTGCGGGGGGCGTGCGCCGGGGCATGAAATGGCCGACGGAGGCCGTCACGGGGCCTGTTCGGAAGAACTGTCCGGTTGTCGCCCTGCGGTGGATCCGGTCCGGCGCTCCCGCCGCCGGCGGCGGACGGGCCCCGGGGCGTCGACCGCCGAGGTGCGGGCCGGTGCGGGGGTGCGCGACGGGCGCCCGGCGACAGGGCCGAGGCACCGGCGCACGGCCATATGCACGTGAATTTGCACGACCTGAAGGCGTGAACTCTTCGTTCCGAACGCACGTGCCAAAGGCGTGTGACCAAGAACGGACCGCGAATTTCCGTTTCTACTCGCTCTCTCGGCGGGCGATCAGTAGCCTCACCTCGAACACGGCCGCGAACACCGGGCCGCATCCCCCATGGCGACTTGTTGGAGACATTGATGGAGCGTCCCGCCTGGGCTCCGCCGGGTATCGACATCTCGGTACCGAGCGTGTCCCGTATGTACGACTTCTATCTGGGCGGCTCGCACAATTTCGAGGTGGACCGGGAAGCGGCCCGCAAGGCCATGGAGTTCCTGCCGGGCCTTCCGAAGATCATGCAGGCGAACCGGGCGTTCATGCGCCGCGCCGTCCGCTTCGCCGTTGACAACGACGTCACCCAGTTCCTCGACATCGGCTCCGGCATACCCACCTTCGGCAACGTGCACGAGGTCGCCCAGGCCGCCGACCCCGCCGCGAGGATCGTCTACGTCGACCACGACCCCGTCGCGGTCGCCCACAGCCGGGCCGTCCTGGAGGGCGTGGAGGGAGCCGTCGTCGTCCCCGCCGACCTCCGCAAGCCGGCCGACATCCTCCACAGCCCCGAGGTCACCGGAGTGCTCGACCTCGACCGGCCGGTCGCCCTGCTCCTCGTCGCCGTCCTGCACTTCCTGGAGGACGCCGACCGCCCCCACGAGGCCGTCGCCGAACTCCTCGACGCGCTCGCCCCCGGCAGCCTCCTGGTCGTCACCCACGCCTCGTACGAGGGCATCCCCGTGGACCAGGAGCGGGCCAGCGGCACCGTCGACGTCTACCGCAGCACCCGCAGCCCCCTGGTGATGCGCTCCCGGGACGAGATCGCCCGCTTCTTCGACGGCACCGAGTCCGTCGAGCCCGGCCTGGTCTCGATGCCCCTCTGGCGGCCGGACAACCCGGTCGAGGAGGAGGATCCGTACGCCTTCTCCGGGTTCGCAGGTGTGGGGCGCAAGGCGTGAAGGTGCCGTCGCAGCCGTCCGGTAGCGCCGAGGAAGCCGACGGCCCGGAGAACAGACTCAGGCGGTTCGTCACCATCTGGAGCCGGGCCATCTTCCCGGTGACCGCCACCTCCCTCACCCGCGCCGAGTTCGAGGGCCATCTCCTCCCGCTCGCCCGCCTGCTGTGCGACGCGCTGCTCGCCCGGCCCTTCGACACCGCCCCCGCCCAGCGGGCCGGCGCCGGCCTGGTCGACGCCCACTGCACCGACCCGGACGCCCTCGGCCGCAGCCTCGGCGTGGTCGACTCGTACCTCGTCCTCTACTGCGGTACGGACCCCGAGTTCGCCGCCGAGGAACTGCGGGCCCGCTGCGCCCGCCTCCAGCACGCCATGGCCACCGGCTACGCCCAGGCCCTGCGCGAGCGCACCCGCGTCGAGCAGGAGGCCATCGCCCGCTCCGCGCTCTCCGCCCGCAGCGCCGCCGAGATCGCCCTGCACGCCACCGAGAGCCGCTTCCGGGCCGTCTTCGACGGCGCCGCCATCGGCATCGGCATCGCCGACCTCGACGGCCGGATCGTCGAGATCAACGACACGATGACCCGCATGTTCGGCGGCGTCGAGTCCCACGTCCGCAGCCGCAACGTCAGCGAGTGGGTCCACCCCGAGGACGGCCCGCACGTCTGGCGGCTCTACGAGGAACTGGTGCGCGGCGAGCGCGAGCAGTACCGGGTGGAGAAGCCGTACTACCGCGGCGACGGCACCGTCCTGTGGACCAACCTCACCGTCTCCCTCCTCCGCGACGCCGAGGGCCGCCCCCAGTACCAGCTGGCGCTCATGGAGGACATCACCGAACGGCGCCTGCTCCACCTGCGCCTGCGGTACGAGGCCACCCACGACGCCCTCACCGGGCTGCCCAACCGGACGCTCTTCTTCGAGCGCCTGGAGAAGGCCCTCGCCCCCGCCACGGCCGGCGACGACGCCCGCTTCGGCCTCTGCTACCTCGACCTCGACGGCTTCAAGGCCATCAACGACAGCCTCGGCCACTCCGTCGGCGACCGGCTCCTCGTCGAGGTCGCCGACCGGCTCCAGGCCTGCGCCACCGGCCCCGGCGAGATGGTCGCCCGGCTCGGCGGGGACGAGTTCGTCGCCCTCACCACCGGCACCGACGGCGAACGGGACGCGGTCGCCCTCGCCGACCGCATCCTCGCCGCCCTCTCCACCCCCGTCGGCGTCGACGGACGCGAACTGGCCGTGCGCGGCAGCCTCGGCGTCGTCGAGGGACCGGCGGGCGAACGCACCGCCGCCGAGGTCCTGCGCAGCGCCGACATCACCATGTACCGGGCCAAGTCCGCGGGCGGCAACCGCTTCGAGCGCGCCGACCCCGAGGCCGACGCCCGCGCCATCACCCGGCACGGCCTCACCACCGCCCTGCCGACCGCGCTGGAACGCGGCGAGTTCTTCATCGAGTACCAGCCGCTCGTCCACCTCGACGACGGCAGCGTCCACGGCGCCGAGGCCCTCGTCCGCTGGAGCCACCCCCAGCACGGCGTCCTCGGCCCCGACCGCTTCATCCCGCTCGCCGAGGACACCGGGCTGATCGTGCCGCTGGGCCGCTGGGTCCTCCAGGAGGCCGTCCGCCAGGCGCGCTCCTGGCAGCTCGACGACCCGGTCGCCGGCCCCCCGCTGCGCGTCAACGTCAACCTCTCGCCGACCCAGCTCCACCACCCCCGGCTGGTCGCCGAGACCGTCGACGTCCTGGAACGCGCCGGCCTCGAACCGGGCGCGCTCTGCCTGGAGGTCACCGAGTCCGCCCTGATCGGCGCCGACGAGGACCTCCTCAAACCGCTGCGCCAGCTCGCCGAGATGGGCGTCGACATCGCCCTCGACGACTTCGGCACCGGCTACTCCAACCTGGCCAACCTGCGCCGCCTGCCGGTCAGCGTCCTCAAGCTCGACCGCTCCTTCACCCGGGGCATGCAGCAGCACCCGGTGGACCCGGTCGACCTGAAGATCGTCGAAGGCATCGTCTCCCTCGCCCACAGCCTCGAACTCGCCGTCACCGTCGAGGGCGTGGAGACCGCGGCCCAGGCCGAGCGCCTCCGCGAACTGGGCTGCGACACCGCCCAGGGCTGGTACTACGCCCGCCCCGGCGCCCCCGACCGCATCCACTCCCTGGTGCTGGCCGACGCGGTGTGAGCGCACACGCGTGCGGGCCCGGTCCTCCTGAGGACCGGGCCCGCACCGGTGAAGCCGAGGGGGCGAGGAAGGCGAAGGGGCTATGTCATCAGGAGTATGAGAAGGAAGCCCCTTCATGGCCTCGCCCCGAACCGACCGTAGCACTCAGGCGGGGACCAGGTCGCGCAGGTTTTCCGGCGTCACCACCCGGGAGCCCGGGGCCAGCCCCTCGGGCAGGGCCAGGCCCAGGTACGTCACCGGCTCCGCCGGCACCGCGCCACCGGACCACTCCGCCACCTCGGCCCCCGACTCCCGCATGAGGTCCACGAGGTGACGTACCGTCACCGGATCGCGCTCCACCGCGCCGCGCAGCAGGAGCGCCATCGAGACCCGGTGGTCCTCGACCCGGTTGGCCGACGGCGTGCCCCGCAGGCACAGGTGGAGCCAGTGCGCGTGCCACCGCCCCCCGGCGTCCCGCCGGAAGGCCACCGGCAGCGCCACCCGCCCCGGCCCGCGCAGCTCGGACTTCATCCGGACCGTGCGCGGCTCGAAGGGACGGCCGCCCTGTTCCCCCTCGCGGAGCATGTACCCGAAGAAGGACTCGGCCGTCTCCTCGAAGTTCTCGCCCGCGTACACGTGCACGTGCGGGACCACGAACGCGCCGCGCACCGCGCCGAGCCGCAGCTCGATGAACTCCGAGGCGCCGTCCGGGGCCTCGGTCACGTCCCCGGAGTGCCGGCCCTCCACCGTGGACAGCTCCGTGTACGACAGCCAGGAGATCGTCGCGTACCCCTCGTCGAGGAGCAGCGCGGACAGGTCCAGGTCCGTGGTGCGCCGGGCCTCCTTCCAGTACATGAAGAACCGCAGCAGCTCACCGTCGACCGGCGAGACCGAGCCGCGCGGCAGCACCCCGAACCCCCCTGACGAGGCCCGCCCGCCGAGCGGGAGCGCCACGTCCAGGATCCCGGGGTCCACCAGCAGGCGCCCGGTCGCGGGAAGCCGCCGACGGGTCTCCCCGTCGAGCAGCGCGAGCAGCCGCCGCTGGACGTCCCTCGGCAGGTCGCGGCGGGTGTCCGCCGTCACCCACGCGCTGCCGTCCCGGTTCACGAACAGGCGCCGGGCCGCGCCCGACGCGTCGTGCCGGTTCTGCAGGTGCTCGCGCACCGACAGCACCACGCGGCCCGCCACGCGCGGCGCGACGCGCTCCGCCGCCGCCAGCACGGCCTCCCGCCCGGCCTCGTCCGCCGCGGAGCGCAGCAGCCGGTCCAGCGCCCGGAAGAGCCGCCCGGGCGCGGCCGCCGCCAGCAGCGCCGCCGCCCCCGGCACGTCACCGTCGGCGAGCAGCGCCTCCACCCGGGAGTCCAGGGACGGCGCCCGCAGCTCCCCCCGGGCCACCGCGAACACCTCGGCCGCGTGCGGCCACGCCGGGTACTCGTGCGGATGGAGCCGCTCCCCGAGCCGCTTCCACGCCTCGCGGTGCCGTCCGACGTCCGCCAGCTTCTCCGGAGCCGCCGCCACCACGGCGTCGAGGCCCGCGAGCAGCACGCGCCGCAGCGGCCGGGACGGGGAGCGGAAGCGGGTCCGCTCCCGCAGTGTCACGTCCCCGTCCGACAGCGCGCAGGCCAGCCGCAGTACGTCCGTGACGGTGTCGAGCAGCGGCACGGCGCCGGCCCGCAGCCGGGCCGCGTTGACCACCGCCCGGTTCTCCCGGATCGGGATCTCCGCCGGCTGCGGCCCGTCCGCGCAGTGCGCGGCGAGCACCGCCAGATCGGCCAGGTGCTCCTCGCCCAGCGGCGTCACGGCCCCCGCCAGGGACCGGTACAGGGTGCCCAGCTCCTCCTCGAAGGGGCCGCCGAGGTGCAGGACGGTGAGCCGGTCCCCGCTCGCGGGGGTCAACTCCTCGTGTGCGGCCAGCAGTTCCTCGTACGTGTGCTGGTAGCGGCCGTAGGCGGGCAGCGTCAGCAGGTCCAGGACCCCGGTGCTCAGCCCCGCCTCGACCGCCTCCCGGGCCCCGGGGCCGTCGAGCGACTGCCGCACGCACCACAGCCAGAACTCCGCCGTCCCGGGGACGTTGGCCGGGAAGTCGAGGAAGTACGTGTTGTGCCGGACGTGGTCGCCGACCCGCTGGCGGACCGCCTCCAGCGCCCACCGGGCCAGCTCGACGACGGTCTCGGCGGACCGTCCGGACAGCTCCCTCAGCAGCGGGGAGGACAGGGCGAAGCCCGCCGTCCGCAGCGCGGCGTCGAACCGCAGGGCGGCGGCGGAGCCCTCCCCGGCGGGACCGGAGGGGGCGGCCAGCCGGAGGGTGTGCCGGACGAGCAGGCGTTCGAGAGCGTGGTCCATCCCGTGATGCTCGCAGCCCGTCCGACCGCTCCGCACGCGGATTTCGGGCGTCCCGGCCCCGGTCAGCCGGGCCGGCCGGCCTCCCGCGGCGGCACCGAACCCGGTGCCGGAGTCGGTGCCGGAGCGGGTGTCCGTGCCCCTCCCAGGAGCTCCGGCAGTCCGGACCGGGTGGCCGCGACCACCACGCGGTCCCCGGGGCGGAGCACGTACCCCGGATGCAGCTCCCACAGGAGCGCCGGCGGGTCGTCGTCCTCGCCGGTGCTCGTGTCGAGCGCCAGGACGCGCCAGGCGCCGGGCCGGAAGGCCTCCGTCACCGTGCGCCCCTCCAGGCGCGGCTGGCCGGCGACCTCGACCGCGGCGAAGAGCAGGACGCGGCGCTCCACCGGTATGGCACCCAGGATCTGACGTCCCATCATCGCCGCCGCGAAGGCGGGCGCCGACAGCGTCGAGACGCTGCGGCTGCGGGTGAGGGCGTCCGGATGGGCCGCGCGCAGGGTGCGGTAGACGGTGGTGGCGAAGTCGTCGTCGTAGAGGCGGAGGGCGACCGGCAGCTCGGGTGCCAGGGTACGGGCCGCGAGCACCGCCTCCAGGTTGGTCGTGTCCGAGCTGGTCAGGGCGAGCAGGGCGTGGGCGCGATGTGCCTTCGCCGCCTCCAGGACGCCCTCCTGGGTGACGTCGCCGAGGACGACGGGGACGCGCAGCCGCCGGGCGTACGGGATGCCGCGCGCCTCCGGATCCTCCTCCACGCACACCACCGGCACCCCGAGGTCGCGCAGGCGCACCAGCACCCGCGTCCCGATCCGGCCGAGGCCCAGCAGCACCACGTGGTCGTCGAGGCCGCGCGGCGGGCGGCGGAGCGCGGCCGCGCTGCGGTACGCGCCCAGCGCCTCCAGGGCGCCCGCGATCAGCAGCGGCAGCAGGGCGAGGCCGAGCAACCCGGCCAGCAGCTGCAGGACCTGACGGGCCGTCGGCTCGCCGACCGCCGGATCGCCGATCGCGAAGAGGTCGAGGAGCGTCAGGTAGGCGGCGCGCAGCGGGTGCTCGTCGGTGGTGAGGATGGCGGCGACCGTGAGCGCGGTGACGCCCGCGACGACGCCGGCGAGCGCTCGGCGCAGCCGCGGCGAGAGCAGCCCCCGCGGCGAGGCGCCACGGCTCTCGCGGCGGCGGGGGAGCGCCGGTTCCCGGCCGATCGCCTCCAGGACGACCGCGCCGCGCCCGGCCGCCGCCCGCACCTCGGCGTCGTCCGGCAGCAGCCGGGGCGCGAGACCCCCGCTGCGGTCGGAGCCGTCCGCGCCGGCCGGGTCGGCGCTGGTGGACGAGAGCAGGGCCAGCGTCGCCAGGCCGGGCTCGGCCAGCGCGCCCGGCCCCTCGGGCATCCGCTCGGCCGCCCGCAGCAGCAGCCCGTCGGCCTGCACCACCTTCCGCGTCCCGGCGACGGCCGTGGCCGCGAGCGCGGGCGCCGCGGTGTCCGCGTCGGAGAGCACGATGGTCGAGGCGTCGCGCGGGACGGGACCCGGGCCCGGCCCGGCGGCCGTCAGCTGCTCGCCCGCGCGGTCGAGCAGCTCGGCCATCCGGTGGCCGAGGTTGCGGTTGTACATCCGCAGCACCAGCCGGACGCCGGGCGCGAGCCGGCGCGCCAGGAACGCCGCCCGCATGTTGACCTCGTCGTCCTCGTACAGCAGCGCCAGCGCCTCGGCGCCCCGTAACCCCGCCCGGATCAGCGTCCGTTCGTCGGGCGCCGCCCCCTCCGCGTACCGGATCCCCGGCTCGTCGGTGCCGGGTCCGGGGGCGACGAGGACGACCTCCCGCCGGTACACCTCGGCCAGCTCCGCGGCGAGCCGGTGCGCGAGCGCGTCGTCCCCGAGGACGAGCATGGCCGCCTCCGGCGCGGTGATCCGCCGTTCCTCCCCCATGGCGCTCTCCGGTCTCCGCTCAGTGCTCGTGACGGACGGGCTCGGGCAGCGGCAGCCGCTCCTCCGCGGGCCCCGGGTCGACCGGGACGCGGTCGCGCCGGCCCGTCACCCAGGTGGCCACCGGTTCCGTGTAGCGGGCCGTCAGCGGGCCGACGACGACCAGGATGAGGACGTACGCGGTCGCCAGCGGGCCCAGCGAGGGCTCGATCCCGGCGGAGACGGCGAGCCCCGCGATCACGATGGAGAACTCGCCGCGCGCCACCAGCGTCCCGCCGGCCCGCCAGGAGCCCTTCGCGGAGATGCCGTTGCGGCGCGCCGCCCAGTAGCCGGTGGCGATCTTCGTCCCGGCGGTGACGACGGCGAGGGCCAGCGCGGGCAGCAGCACCGGCGGGATGCTGGCGGGGTCCGTGTGCAGGCCGAAGAAGACGAAGAAGACGGCGGCGAACAGGTCCCGCAGCGGGCTCAGCAGGTTGTGCGCGCCCTCCGCGACCTCACCGGAGAGCGCGATGCCGACGAGGAAGGCGCCGACGGCCGCGGAGACCTGGAGCTGCTGCGCGATCCCGGCGACGAGCAGGGTCAGCCCGAGCACCACCAGGAGCAGCTTCTCCGGGTCGTCGCTCGACACGAACCGCGAGATCACCCGCCCGTACCGCACGGCCACGAACAGCACGAGCCCGGCGACGCCCAGCGCGATCGCGAGCGTCGCGCTGCCGGCCGCGAGCCCGGCCCCGGCGAGCAGCGCGGTCACGATCGGCAGGTACACCGCCATCGCCAGGTCCTCCAGGACCAGGATGCTCAGCACCACCGGAGTCTCGCGGTTGCCGAGCCGGCCCAGGTCCCCGAGGACCTTCGCGATGACCCCGGACGACGAGATCCACGTGACCCCGGCCAGCACCACCGCCGCGACCGGCCCCCAGCCGAGCAGCAGCGCCATCGCCGCGCCCGGCAGCGCGTTCAGCGCCCCGTCGACGAGCCCGGCCGGGTACTGGGTCTTCAGGTTGGTGACCAGATCGGTCGCCGTGTACTCCAGACCGAGCATCAGGAGCAGCAGGATGACCCCGATCTCCGCGCCGATGGCGACGAACTCCTCGCTCGCCCCCAACGGCAGCAGCCCGCCCTCGCCGAAGGCGAGACCGGCCAGGAGGTACAGGGGTATGGGCGAGAACTTCAGCCGCCCGGCCATCCGGCCCAACAGGCCGAGACCGAGGATGATCGCTCCGAACTCGATGAGGAAGACGGCGGACGAATGCACCGATCACTCCCTTCCCAGAATAGTGGCGGCGGCGTCGACACCCTCGTGGGTGCCGATGACGATGAGGGTGTCCCCGCCCGCGAGGCGGAAGCCGGGGCCGGGGGACGGGACGGCGTCGGCGCGGCGCAGGACGGCGACGATCGAGACGCCGGTCTCCGTGCGCATCCGGGTCTCGCCGAGGGTGCGGCCGTTCCAGTGGGAGGTCGACGACAGCTCGATGCGTTCGGCCACCAGGCCCAGCTCGGTGGTGTGGAGCAGGTTCGGGCTGTGGTGGGCGGGCATCAGCGCGTCCACGAACGCGGTCGACTCCCCGGCGGTCAGGTGCAGCGACTGCAGACAGGCGTCGGGGTCGTCGCTCCGGTAGACGTTGACCGTACGGGTGCCGTCGCGGTGGGCGATCACCGACAGGTGCCGGTGTTCGCGGGTGATGAGGTCGTACTGGACGCCGATGCCGGGCAGCGGCGTCGAGCTCATCCGTGAAGTGGGCACGGCCCGGACTCCTCGTGATCGTCTCTTGCGTGGGGGCACGCGGCGAGGAGGCCGGCGCCCCTCCGCACGGGCGGGAGTTCCGGGGCCGCGGCCGGAACATGCTGTCACGTCCGGGGGCCTTCGCACATGGGTGCCGGCACGGATGGACAGGGGCCCGGCAGACCCTGACGATGGGCCGGGGACGTAGGCTCTTCGCAGGTCAGCACGGTCCGGCGGGGTCCGGCGGAGTCAGGGAGAGAGCGGGACGGTGTCACTGTACGGACGGATCTTCCTCCTCAACGCGGCCGTCCTCGTCCTGGCCGCCGGACTCCTCCTGGGGCCCGTCACCGTCTCCACCCCGGTGCTCCTCGGCGAGGCGGTCGTCGTGGTCTGCGGCCTCGTGCTCATGCTCGTCCTCAACGCGGCGCTGCTGCGCGTCGGCCTCGGCCCGCTCGGGCGGCTCGGCCGCGCCATGGCGACGGCCGACCTCCTCAAGCCGGGCACCAGGGCCGAGGTCACCGGCCGCGGCGAGATCGCCGACCTGACCGCCGCCTTCAACGCCATGCTCGACCGGCTGGAGACCGAGCGGGCCACCAGCAGCGGCCGCGTCCTCACCGCGCAGGAGGCGGAGCGGCAGCGGATCGCCCGCGAACTCCACGACGAGGTGGGCCAGACCCTCACCGCCGTCCTCCTCCAGCTCAAGCACACCGCCGACCACGCCCCGGCGGAACTCCGCGAGGACCTGCGGCAGGCGCAGGAGACCACCCGCGCGGGCCTGGAGGAGATCCGCCGGATCGCCCGCCGGTTGCGGCCCGGAGTCCTGGAGGAGCTGGGCCTGCACAGCGCGCTCCGCTCCCTCGCCGGTGAACTCTCCACCCCCCGGCTCCGGGTGACCACGCACCTCGCGCCCGGCGCGGAACCGCTGGATCCCGCGACGGAACTCGTCGTCTACCGGGTCGCCCAGGAGGGCCTCACCAACGCGGCCCGCCACTCGGGCGCAGGGCACGTCGAGCTCCGCCTCGGCCCGGCCCCGGGCGGCGGCACCCGCCTCCTCGTCCGCGACGACGGCCGGGGCGCGGCCGGCGCCGAGGAGGGCGCCGGCATCGGCGGCATGCGTGAGCGCGCGCTGCTCGTCGGCGCCGAACTGCGGGTGGGGCCGGGGGAGGGGAGGGGCACGGAGGTACGCCTCGACCTGCCGGCGCGGAGGGCGGCGGAACCGGCGACGGTCCCGGCACGCGCGCGTGGGCCCGTGCCCGTAGCCGAGCCCGTGCCTGAGTCCGTGTCCGTGCCTGAGTCCGTGTCCGTAGCCGAGCCCGTGCCCGTACCCGTAGCCGTAGCCGTAGCCGAGCCCGAGTCCGTGCCCGAACCCGTACGCCTGCCGGTTCCGGTCCAGGCCCCGGCACAGCCCCCGCCCCAGAGCCCCACCCCCACCCCGACCCCCACCCCGGCTCCGGCCCCGACCCCCACCCCGACCCCCACCCCGGCTCCGGCTCCGGCCCCGCCCCCGACCTCTGGACACGAGCGATGACCTCCCCCGTACGCCCGCCCGCCCGGATCCTCCTCGTCGACGACCACGCCCTGGTCCGGCGCGGGGTGCGGCTCATCCTCGACGGGGAGCCGGACCTGGAGGTGGTCGCGGAAGCGGGGGACGGGGCCGAGGCGGTGCTCGCCGCGCGGGGGGACGACGGGCTCGACCTGGCCGTCCTGGACATCGCGATGCCCCGGATGACCGGGCTCCAGGCGGCGCGCGAACTCGCCCGGCTGCGGCCCGGGCTGCGGATCCTGATGCTGACCATGTACGACAACGAGGAGTACTTCTTCGAGGCGCTCCGGGCCGGCGCCAACGGGTACGTGCCGAAGTCCGTCGCCGACCGGGACCTGGTCGAGGCCTGCCGGGCGGCGCTGCGCGACGAACCGTTCATCTACCCGGGCGCCGAGACCGCGCTGATCCGCAGCTATCTGGACCGGGCGCGCTCCGGCGCCGGGCTGCCCGAGCGGCCGGTCACCGAGCGGGAGGAGGAGATCCTGAAGCTGGTCGCCGAGGGACACACCTCGAAGGAGATCGGCGACCTGCTCTTCATCAGCCCGAAGACGGTGGAGCGGCACCGCGCCAACATCCTCCAGAAGCTCGGCCTGCGCGACCGCCTCGAACTGACCCGGTACGCGATCCGCGCGGGGCTCATCGAGCCCTGAGGCCTCCCCTACGGGGCGTCCGGACCCGGCTTCCCGCGCCGCGTGGCCATCAGCAGCTTCTGGAGCTCGCGCGCGGCGCGCGGCGGGGCGACGTCGCTGCGGTGGGCCAGGGCGATCGTGCGGCGCAGCCCGGGCCGGGCGAGCGCGGTGACGCGCAGGTCGCGGCCGGCGCGGGCGGCGACCATGGCCGGGACGACGGCGAGTCCGAGCCCGGCCCGCACGAAACCGAGGACCGCGTCCAGCTCGCCGCCCTCGACGGTGAACGTCGGCTCGAAGCCGGCCGCCCGGCAGGCTCCCACGGTCAGTTCCCGCAGGTCGTAGCCGTGCCGGAACATCACGAGCGGCTGGTCGCGCAGATCGGTGATCCGCACCGGCCGGCGCGGCGGCGGCGCGGAGGCCGAGGAGACCACCACCAGGTCCTCGCGCAGCAGCTCCACCGTGGTCAGCGCCGGTGACGGGGAGGGCAGCGGCAGCACGACGAGCGCCAGGTCGAGCGAGCCGCGGGCCAGCTCCCGCACCAGGTCGTGCGAGCCGCCCTCCTCGATCAGCAGCTCGATGCCCGGGTGCAGGTCGTGGAAGGCGCGCAGGACGTCGGGGAGGAGGCCGGTGCAGAGGCTGGGGGTGGCGCCCAGACGCACCCGGCCGCGCTTGAGCTGGGCCAGCTCCTGGACCTCGCGGCGGGCGGTCTCGGTGTCGGCGAGGATCCGCCGGGCCAGCGGGAGGAGGGCCTCGCCGGCGTCGGTGAGCGCGATGTTGCCCCGGGCCCGGCTGAACAGTTCCGCGCCCAGTTCCTGCTCCAGCGCCTTGATCTGCTGGGAGAGGGACGGCTGCGAGACGTGGACGCGTTCGGCGGCCCGGGTGAAGTGGCGGGTCTCGGCGACGGCCACGAAGTAGAGGAGCTGCTGGAACTGCATGGATCCCACCCTAGGCCAAAGTCATAGCTTCAGCCTATGGATATCAGCCGGACCATGTCTTGGACCTCTCGGGCCTTTCGGCCCTAGCGTCGACTCCATGGCTCTGGCACCCAGCAAGGAGACGGCGGCCCCGAAGGGCTCGGCCCCCGCCCGCCCACCGTCCCGCACCCCGTCCCGCGGCTTCTGGTCGTCGACCATCGGCAAGAAGACCGTGATGGCCGTGAGCGGCCTGATCATGCTCGCCTATCTCGTCGCGCACGTGGCCGGCAACCTCAAGGTCTTCTTCGGCCCCGAGGAGTTCAACGGCTACGCGCACTGGCTGCGCGTGATGGGCGCCCCCGTCCTGCACCACGAGTGGGGGCTGTGGATCGCCCGGATCGTGCTCCTCGCCGCCGTCGGCGCGCACGCCGTCTCCGCGTACCAGCTCAGCCGGCGCGACATCAGGGCGCGCCCCACCCCGTACGCCCGCAAGCGCAAGGGCTCCTCCTACGCCACCCGCACCATGCGCTGGGGCGGGATCGTCCTCGGCCTCTTCATCGTCTGGCACGTCCTCGACCTCACCACCGGGACCGCGCACCCCGGCGGCTTCGAGGACGGCAAGCCCTACCAGAACGTCATCGACACCTTCTCCACCTGGTACGGCAACACGATCTACATCGTCGCCATGCTCGCCGTCGGCCTCCACGTCCGGCACGGCTTCTGGAGCGCCGCCCAGACCCTCGGCGTCGGCAACGCCCGGCGCGAGCGCGTCCTGCGCGCCCTGGCGAACCTCCTCGCGCTCGTCCTGACCGCGGGCTTCATCGCCGTCCCCGTCGGCGTCATGACCGGAGTGGTGAACTGACCATGAGCTACCTCGACTTCCGCACCGGCGAACCGATCGCCGACAGCAAGGCGCCGGCCGGACCCATCGCCGAGCGGTGGGACACCCGCCGCTTCGAGGCGAAGCTGGTCAACCCCGCCAACCGGCGCAAGCACCGGATCATCGTCGTCGGCACCGGCCTCGCCGGCGGCTCCGCCGGCGCCACCCTCGCCGAACAGGGCTACCACGTCGTCCAGTTCTGCTTCCAGGACTCGCCGCGCCGCGCCCACTCGATCGCCGCCCAGGGCGGCATCAACGCCGCGAAGAACTACCGCAACGACGGCGACTCCGTCCACCGCCTCTTCTACGACACCGTCAAGGGCGGCGACTTCCGCGCCCGCGAGTCCAACGTCCACCGCCTCGCCCAGGTCTCCGTCGAGATCATCGACCAGTGCGTCGCCCAAGGCGTCCCCTTCGCCCGCGAGTACGGCGGCCTCCTCGACACCCGCTCCTTCGGCGGCGTGCAGGTCTCCCGCACCTTCTACGCCCGCGGCCAGACCGGTCAGCAGCTCCTCCTCGGCGCCTACCAGGCGCTCTCCCGGCAGATCGCCGCCGGCAACGTCGAGATGCACGCCCGGACGGAGATGCTGGACCTGATCGTGGTCGACGGCCGGGCCCGCGGCATCGTCGCCCGCGACCTGATCACCGGGGAGATCACCACCCACCACGCCGACGCCGTCGTCCTCGCCAGCGGCGGCTACGGAAACGTCTTCTACCTCTCCACCAACGCGATGAACTCCAACGCCACCGCCGTCTGGCGGGCCCACCGGCGCGGCGCGTACTTCGCCAACCCCTGCTTCACCCAGATCCACCCCACCTGCATCCCGCGCACCGGCGACCACCAGTCGAAGCTGACCCTGATGAGCGAGTCGCTCCGCAACGACGGCCGCATCTGGGTGCCGAAGGCGAAGGGCGACACCCGCCCCGCCGCCGAGATCCCCGAGGACGAGCGCGACTACTACCTGGAGCGGATCTACCCCTCCTTCGGCAACCTCGTCCCCCGTGACATCGCCTCCCGCGCCGCGAAGAACGTCTGCGACGAGGGCAGGGGCGTGGGCCCCGGCGGCCAGGGCGTCTACCTGGACTTCGCCGACGCCATCGCCCGGATGGGGCGCGCTGCCGTCGAGGCCAGGTACGGCAACCTCTTCGACATGTACGAGCGGATCACGGCGGAGAACCCGTACGAGGTCCCCATGCGGATCTATCCGGCCGTCCACTACACGATGGGCGGACTCTGGGTCGACTACGACCTCCAGACCACCGTGCCCGGCCTGTTCGCGATCGGCGAGGCCAACTTCTCCGACCACGGCGCCAACCGGCTCGGCGCCTCCGCCCTCATGCAGGGCCTCGCCGACGGCTACTTCGTCCTGCCCGCCACCATCAACGACTACCTCGCCCGGCACCCCGGCTCCGAGCCCGTCACCGACGAACACCCCGCCGTCCGCGAGGCGCTGGCCGAGACCGAGGACCGGCTGAACCTCCTCCTCTCCGTCGACGGCGACCGCACCCCCGACTCCTTCCACCGCGAACTCGGCGAGGTCATGTGGGAGTTCTGCGGCATGGCCCGCACCGAGGAAGGGCTGCGCACGGCGCTGCGCCGGATCCCCGAGATCCGCGAGGAGTTCTGGCGCCGCGTCAAGGTCCCCGGCACCGGCGAGGAGTTCAACCAGTCGCTGGAGAAGGCCAACCGGATCGTCGACTACCTCGAACTCGCCGAACTGATGTGTCTCGACGCCCTGAACCGCGCGGAGTCCTGCGGCGGCCACTTCCGCGAGGAGTCCCAGACCCCGGACGGCGAGGCCGCCCGCCGCGACGAGGAGTTCTCGTACGCCGCCGCCTGGGAGTTCACCGGCGCCGCCCCCGTCCTCCACAAGGAGGACCTCGTCTTCGAGTACGTCCACCCCACCCAGCGGAGCTACGCATGAAGCTCAACCTGCGCGTCTGGCGCCAGAGGAACTCCGGCGCCGAGGGCGCCATGATCACCTACGAGGTGGACGGCGTCTCCCCCGACATGTCCTTCCTGGAGATGCTCGACACCCTCAACGAGGACCTCATCCTGCGCGGCGAGGACCCCGTCGCCTTCGACCACGACTGCCGCGAGGGCATCTGCGGCGCGTGCAGCCTCGTCATCGACGGCGACGCCCACGGGCCCGAGCGCACCACCACCTGCCAGCTCCACATGCGCTCCTTCCACGACGGCGACACCATCGACGTCGAGCCCTGGCGCGCCTCCGCCTTCCCGGTCGTCAAGGACCTCGTCGTCGACCGCACGGCCTTCGACCGGATCATCCAGGCCGGCGGCTACGTCACCGCTCCCACCGGCTCCGCGCCCGAGGCCCACGCGACCGCCGTCCCGAAGGCGGACGCGGACCTCGCCTTCGAGCACGCCGAGTGCATCGGCTGCGGCGCCTGCGTGGCGGCCTGCCCGAACGGCTCGGCGATGCTCTTCACCTCCGCCAAGATCAACCATCTGAACGTGCTGCCGCAGGGCGCCCCGGAACGCGAGACCCGGGTCCTCGACATGGTCGCCCAGATGGACGCCGAGGGCTTCGGCGGCTGCACCCTCACCGGCGAGTGCGCCACCGCCTGCCCCAAGGGCATCCCGCTGCCCTCGATCGCGGCCATGAACAAGGAGTGGCTGCGGGCCCGGCGCAAGGTGAGGTGAGGCGGGGCGGGGCGGGGTGGGGATCCGCAGGTGGGGATCCGCGGGTGGGGCGGGACGACGTGAGGTGAGGCGGGAAGTCCTCCGGCCGCCGGGAACAAAGCGCCGGCCCGGGCCGTTCTCCC
Organism: Streptomyces sp. NPDC056503; assembly: GCF_042794995.1. Taxonomy (NCBI): domain Bacteria; kingdom Bacillati; phylum Actinomycetota; class Actinomycetes; order Kitasatosporales; family Streptomycetaceae; genus Streptomyces; species Streptomyces sp. NPDC056503. Next base: position 32,830 of record NZ_JBHTST010000019.1, on the reverse strand, counting down.
CGGGCCCCCGCAGATCCGACCGAGGAGTACTTTGCCCGACGCGCCCGTCCCCACGCCGACCGCCGACGCCTTCCGCGCCCCGTTCCCGCTGCCCCCGCTCACCGACCAGGCCGAGCGCCTGATCGAGCGGGGAGTGCCCGCCCTCACCGGCGTCGACGCCGGCGAGCTGCGCGCCTTCGCGGAGAAGGCCGCCGCCGACGCCCGGCCGGGAGCCCTGCTCGCCGTCCACCCCGACCGAGCGCCCGCCTCCGTCCTCGCGCCGCTGCTGCGGCTCGCGGACAAGTCCGGCTTCGTGGTGGTCGACATGGCCGACGCCGACGCCTTCACCCCGCAGGGCGTCGACCTCCCCGACCAGCCGTTCTACACGGTCGAAGGCCTGGACCGCGGCGACCACATGTCCAACTGGAGCCCCGAGGAGGCCCTTCCGGCGCTCACCGACGCCGGTCGCACGCCGCTGCTCCTCAGCGAGGGCATCCACTGGCTGCTCCAGCGCCCCGAGGTCCTGGAGCGCAACAAGTGCTTCATGACGATCGGTTCGCGCCTCCGCAAGCCCAACGGATCCTTCGACGCCCGCACTCCGGCCATCTGGATCAGCAACGGCACCGGACGCGACGGCAAGGAGCGCAAGGGCGCGCCGAAGGTCGGGTGGTGCTGGTGGAACAACCGCCACACCTGGCTCGGTTTCGGCTCCACCACCGGCCGGACCGGCTAGCCGGGAACGTCCGGCCGGATACCGGCCGTTGGATCCCGTGTTCTGGATCCGGTTTTGCCGTTTCCGCACATCCGATGGGCAGAGGGCCCCGTCAGGGTCGACCCTGACGGGGCCCGTTCCCCGGCCCCTCGGAGGCAGACCGTGACCGTGACCCCCCACCCCGTGCCACCCCCGCTCACCGCGCGCAGACGCTGGACGGTCCTGGCCGTCTGCTGTCTGAGCATGTTCCTGGTGGGCCTGGACACCACCATCGTCAACGTGGGGCTGCCGGCCATCGGCCGGGGCCTGGACGTCCCCACCCGCGGTCTCGAATGGATCGTGGACGCGTACACCCTCGTCCTCGCCTCCCTCCTGATCACGTCCGGCGCGCTGGCCGACCGCTTCGGACGGCGCCGGGTCTTCCAGTGCGGCCTCGCCGTCTTCGGCGTGGCCTCGCTGGCCTGCGCCCTCGCCCCGTCGGCGGGCGTCCTCGTCGCGGCCCGCGCCCTCCAGGGCGTCGGGGCGTCGATGCTCAGCCCCGTGGCGCTCGCGATCGTGGTGAACGCCATGCCGGATCCGAGGGAACGGGCGCGGGCGATCGGCGTCTGGGCGTCGGTCTTCGGACTGAGCACGGCCGCCGGACCCCTCACGGGAGGGGCGCTGCTCGCCGGGCTCGACTGGCGGGCGCTGTTCTGGATCAACGCGCCCGTCATCGCCGCCGCCCTGCTGCTCAGCGCGGTGTTCGTGCCCGAGTCCCGGGCGGGGCGGGCGCGCCGGCTCGACCTGCCCGGCCAGCTGCTGCTGACCCTGGCCCTCGCCGTCGTGGTCGGCGTCCTCATCGAGGGGCCGCGCGTCGGCTGGACCTCGCCCGCCGCCCTCGCGGGATACGCGGTGGCCGCGGCGGCGACCGCCGGGTTCGTCCGCGTCGAGTCCCGCCGCGCCGAGCCGCTGATGGATCTGCGGCTCTTCACGCGCCCGGCCTTCACCGGCGCCGTCGTGGGCGCGGTGGCGGTCTTCGTCGCGCTGAGCGCGGCACTGCTGCTCAACACCCTCTACCTCCAGCACACCCGGGGCTGGACGCCGCTGGCGGCCGGCGCCGCGACCCTGCCCCTGGCCGTCGGCGCGACCGTCTGCGCCCCGTGGGCCGGACGCCTGGTCGGCCGCACCGGAGCCCGGCTCCCGCTGCTGCTCGCCGGCGGCTTCCTCACGGCCGGCGGGCTCTGCCTGGTGCGGCTCGACCCCGACACGAGCGTGCCGCTGCTCCTGGTCTCCTACGCGCTCATCGGCATCGGGATCGGCTTCGCCAACGCCCCGATCACCCACACCGCCGTCGACGGCCTGCCGCCCGACCGGGCCGGCGTGGCCGGCGCGATCACCTCCACCGCGCGCCAACTCGGCTCCGCCCTCGGCATCGCCGGCGGGCTGGTCGCGACCGCCGCTCCGGCGGAACTCGCGCACGCGTCCCGCCCGGGCTGGATGCTGGTCGCCGCCTGCGGGGTACTGCTCGTCGTCGTCGCCCGCGCGGCGCGGACGAAGGAGTCGCCCGGCCCCGCCGCCACCGCCCCTCGCACGGCGGGGCGCGGTCCGCTGCGGCGCAGCCGGGCTCTCTAGTCCCGGCCTGCCGGCCCCATGGCCCGAGCCAGGTACGGCGCGGTGCGGCTCGTCGCCGACCGCGCCACCCGGGACGGAGGTCCCTCGGCGACGATGCGGCCGCCGGCCTCGCCGCCGCCCGGACCGAGGTCGATCACCCAGTCCGCGCCGGCCGCCACGTCCATGTCGTGCTCGACGACCACCACGGTGTGGCCGCCGTCCACCAGGCCGCGCAACTGGCTCACCAGGACCTCGACATCGGCCGGGTGCAGACCGGTGGTCGGCTCGTCGAGGACGTACAGGGTGTGGGCACGGCGGGGGCGCTGGAGTTCGGAGGCGAGCTTGACGCGCTGGGCCTCGCCGCCCGAGAGCTCGGTGGCGGGCTGGCCGAGCCGCAGATAGCCGAGGCCGACGTCGAGGAGGGTGGTCAGGCTGCGGGCGGCCGCCGGGACCTCCGCGAAGAAGGCCGCCGCCGACTCCACGGTCAGGTCCAGGACTTCGGCGATCGTCAGACCGCGCAGCCGCACCTGGAGGGTCTCGGGGGCGTAGCGGGCGCCGTGGCAGTCGGGGCAGGGTGCGTACGTGCTCGGCAGGAAGAGCAGCTCCACCGAGACGAACCCCTCGCCCTGGCAGGTCTCGCACCGCCCGCCCGGCACGTTGAAGGAGAAGCGTCCGACCTTGTAGCCGCGGGACCTGGCCTCCTCGGTCTCCGCGAACAGCTTGCGCACCACGTCGAAGAGGCCGGTGTAGGTGGCCAGGTTGGAGCGCGGAGTGCGGCCGATCGGCTTCTGATCGACCGTCACCAGCCTTCCGACGCCCTCGGCCTCCTCGGTGAGCGCCCCGACGAGGGTGGACTTCCCGGAGCCCGAGACGCCGGTGACGGCGGTGAGGGCGCCCCGGGGGAAGGCGGCGTCGACCCCGCGCAGGTTGTGCCGGGTGACGGGTCCCGTGCGCAGCCACCGTTCGGGGACGAGGGCGGGCCGCTCGGGTACCGGGGACCGGTCGAAGAGGAAGCGGCGGGTGGCCGACTCCTCCACGTGCGCGAGGAGTTCGGGCGGACCGCTGTGCAGGACGCGGCCGCCGTGCTCGCCGGCGTGCGGGCCGACGTCGACGAGCCAGTCGGCGTGCCGGACCACGTCGAGGTGGTGCTCGACGACGAAGACGCTGTTGCCGGCCGCCTTCAGCCGGTCGAGGACCACCAGCAGGGCCTCGGTGTCGGCCGGGTGCAGGCCGGCGGAGGGCTCGTCGAGCACGTACACGACGCCGAAGAGGCCGGCGCGGAGCTGGGTGGCGAGCCGCAGCCGCTGGAGTTCGCCGTTGGAGAGGGTGGGGGTGGTGCGGTCCAGGGAGAGGTAGCCGAGGCCGAGTTCGGTGACGGTGGCGATCCGGCCGAGCAGGTCCTCGGCGAGGACGCGGGCGGTCTCCGGGCCGCCGGGCGCGGTGGACGGGGCCAGCACCTCGGCCAGGGCCGTCAGCGGCAGCGCCGCCAGCCCGGCGATGGTCCGGCCGGCGAAGGTGACGGCCAGGGCCTCCGGGCGCAGCCGGCTCCCGCCGCACACCGGGCACGGCGCGCTGGTGAGGAAGCGTTCCGCCTTGGCGCGCAGCGCGGGGCTCTTCGACTCGGAGTAGGTGCGCAGGACGAGCCGGCGGGCGCCGGTGTACGTGCCCTGGTACGGGCGCTGGATCCGGCCCGCCTCCCGGACGGGGTGCACGGTGACGACCGGCTGCTCGTCGGTGAAGAGGATCCACTCCCGGTCCTTCGGGTCCAGCTCGCGCCACGGCCGGTCGACGTCGTGGCCGAGCGCGGCGAGGACGTCCCGCAGGTTCTTGCCCTGCCAGGCGCCGGGCCAGGACGCGACGGCTCCCTCCCGGATCGACAGGCCGGGGTCGGGGACGAGGAGTTCCTCGCTGGTCTCGTGGATCCGGCCCAGGCCGTGGCAGGACGGGCAGGCGCCGGCCGCCGTGTTGGGGGAGAAGGCGTCGGAGTCCAGCCGGGGCGCCCCGGCCGGGTAGTCGCCGGCGCGGGAGTAGAGCATCCGCAGCGAGTTCGACAGGGTGGTGACCGTGCCGACGGAGGAGCGGGCGCTCGGCGCCGCGCGGCGCTGTTCGAGGGAGACCGCCGGGGGCAGTCCGGTGATCTCCCCGACCTTCGGGGCGCCCACCTGGTGGATGAGCCGGCGGGCGTAGGGCGCGACGGACTCGAAGTAGCGGCGCTGCGCCTCCGCGTAGACCGTCCCGAAGGCGAGCGAGGACTTCCCGGAGCCGGAGACCCCCGTGAAGACGGTGAGGGTGTCGCGGGGGATGTCGACGTCCACGGCCCGAAGGTTGTGCTCGCGGGCGCCGCGGACACGGACGTACGGGTCATGGGCGGGGACTGGATCCAGCATTCGGAGATTTTATCCAATATCAGTTTCCGGGACGGTATCGGCTCCCCGGCCGGTCCGGGGCGCGAGCCCCGCCGCCCGGGCCAGCCCCCGGTACGAGGCGAGCAGCGCCTCGCGGTCGTAGGTGCTCGTCGTGACCAGGACCTCGTCCGCCCCGGTCTCCCGCACGGCGTCCGCGAGCCCGGCGGCCACCTGCTCCCCGGTGCCGTACAGATGGCCGGTGAGCCCCTCCTCGTACAGGCCGCGCTGGCGGTCCGTCATCGGGAGCCCCTCGATCCGCTCGGGCGGCGCCAGCGGCGGGAAGTCGCCCCGCGTGCGGGAGTGGGCCATCCCCCAGGCCTCCGGGACGAGCAGTCGGCGCGCCTCCTCCTCGGTCGGGGCGACGGCGGCCGTGCCGGAGACGACGACGTACGGCTCCGACGCCCAGGCGGAGGGGCGGAAGGCGGAGCGGTACGCGTCGACGGCGGCGAGCAGCCGCGCGCGGTGCCGCAGGTCCCCGACGACCAGCGGCAGCCCCGCCTCCGCCGCGATGCGGGCGCCCTCGCCCGTCGCCAGCACGAAGGGCGGCACCCGCAGGCCCTCGGCCGGGCGGGCGTGGACGCCGGGATGGGCCGTCTGGGTGCCGGTGAACCAGCCGAGCAGCTCCTCGATCCGCTCCGGGAAGGACTCGGCCTCGTCCTTCTCGTGGCCGAGGGCGCGCCGCACCCCGTCGGTGAAGCCCAGCGAGCGGCCGAGGCCCATGTCGATCCGGTCCGGGAACAGCGAGGCCAGGACGCCGAACTGTTCGGCCACCACCATGGGCCGGTGGTTGGGCAGCATCACTCCTCCGGTGCCCACCCGGATGGCCGAGGTGGCGGCGGCGACGGCGGCGGCGAGCACCGTCGGCGCCGAACCGGCGACCCCGGGCACGCCGTGGTGCTCGGAGACCCAGAACCGGTGGTAGCCGAGGGCCTCCGCCTCGCGGGCGAGCCGGACGGTGTCGCGCAGGGCCCGGGACGGCGACTCGCCCTCGCGCGTGCGGGAGCGGTCGAGGACCGAGAGGCGGAAACCCGGGGGCAGAGTGCTCATGACGGTTCCAACACGCGCGTGCCGCCGGTGTTCCCGCCGGCCGAGGCGGCCGGCCCCCGCGAGCGGGCGGGAGCGGCCGGTGGTCGCCTGCGGTCGGTGGCGGTCGCCGATGGTCGTCGGGGGGGGGCTTGAGGCCGTCGTAGGGGGCTCACGGCGGGTGCCGGGGGCTCACGGCGGTTGTCGGTCCCGGCTCCTAGGCTGGGCGCGTGACAGGAGACACCCGGCCGCTGGCCGTCTTCGACCTCGACGGCACGCTGGCCGACACCGCCCACCGGCAGCACTTCCTGGAGCGGCGGCCCCGGGACTGGGACGCCTTCTTCGCGGCGGCACCCGACGATCCGCCGCTGGCCGAGGGCGTCGACCTCTGCCGGTCGGCGGCCGAGGAGTGCCAGGTGGTGTACCTCACCGGGCGTCCGGAGCGCTGCCGGCGGGACACCCTGGAGTGGCTGGCCGCGCAGGGGCTTCCCGAGGGGCCGCTGCACATGCGGCGGCACCGCGACTTCCGGCCGGCACGGGTCACCAAGGTGGAGATCCTGCGGCGGCTCGGCGCCGGCCGTGAGGTCCGGATGCTGGTCGACGACGACGGGCTCGTCTGCGACGCCGCGGCGGCGGCCGGCTTCCCGGTCGTCCGCGCCCACTGGGCCACCCCCTCCGAGGCGCTGAGGGAGGCCCAGGAGCGCGAGGGCAGGACCTGACCGCCGTCAGGCCTCGTCGTCCAGTCGGAAGCCGACCTTCAGGCCGACCTGGTAGTGCTCGATGCGCCCGTCGACCAGGTGGCCGCGGACCTGTGTGACCTCGAACCAGTCGAGGCCGCGGAGCGTCTGCGAGGCGCGATCGATGCCGTTGCGGATGGCCTGGTCGACGCCCTCGGTGGACGTGCCGACGATCTCGGTGACGCGGTAGGTGTGGTTCGACATGGGGGCCGGACTCCTCTCGTACGTCCCTCCACCGTGCCCCAGCGCGGGGCACGGCGCGACACGGCGCGGAGCGGTGCCGCCCCCTTCGCCCGTACCCGGGGGTAACCGTTCCGAATGCCCGCCCGATCCGGGAACGAGATGGTCAAGGACTTGACCACTCGGTTGGTCCAGACCAGAATCCAGGCCACATACCCGCGCGAACAACCCGTTCGGTCCCCCCACGTCGGGTCAGCCCCCCATGCCGCACCGCCGTGTGCTGAACCGAAGGTGACCTCCGTGAAGAACCGCTTTCTCGCATGCCCGCTGGCTGCCGCCACCGCACTCGCCCTCGCGGGCTGCGGGCTGTTGCCGGGCTCCGGGGGCGAGGCCAGAACGGTCGACATATGGCTCATGCGGGACAGCGTCAGCGAGGACTTCCTGAACCGCTTCACCGAGGCGTACGAGGACGAGCACGACGACATCGAGCTCAACGTCACCATCCAGGAGTGGACCGGCATCGGCAAGAAGGTCACCGAGGCCATCAAGGGCGGCGGCGGACCGGACCTCATCGAGGTCGGCAACACCCAGGTCGCCCAGTACGCCGACACCGACCGGCTCTTCGACCTCACCCTGGAGTCCGTCCGCGACCTCGGCAGCGAGGACTGGCTGCCCGGTCTCGCCGAACCCGGCAGCGTCGGCGGCTCCCAGTACGGCATCCCCTGGTACGCCGCCAACCGCATCGTCATCTACAACAAGGACCTCTTCGCCCAGGCCGGCGTCGACGGACCCCCCGCCACGCGCGCGGAGTGGCTCGACGCCACCGAGAAGCTCAACCGCCAGGGCTCCCAGGGCATCTACCTGGCCGGCCAGGACTGGTACACCCTCGCCGGCTTCATCTGGGACGAGGGCGGCGAGCTCGCCGTCGACGAGGGCGGCGTGTGGAAGGGCGCCCTCGACAGCCCCGAGGCCATGCGCGGCATGGAGTTCTACAAGGACCTCCAGTCCCTCGGCTCGGGACCGAAGAACGCCGACGAGCAGAACCCGCCGCAGGCCGAGGTCTTCGCCCGGGGCGACGTCGCCCAGATCGTCGCCGTCCCCAGCGCGGTCTCCGCCATCCTCAAGGCCAACCCGGGCCTCAAGGACAAGCTCGGCTACTTCCCCATCCCCGGCAAGAAGGCCGGCACCCCCTGCGCGGTCTTCACCGGCGGCTCCGACCTGATCATCCCGGAGAACGCCCCCGACCGGGCCGCCGCCCTCGAGGTCGTCAAGGCGCTGGCCGGCGAGAAGTGGCAGACGGAACTCGCCCGCGCCATGGGCTACGTGCCCAACAAGAAGGGCCTCGCCTCCGTCGTCTCCGGCCAGGAGGCCACCGCGGCCATGGCCGTCGGCGCCGCCAACGGCCGCGCCACCCCCAACTCCCCGCAGTGGGCCAGCGTCGAGGGCGACAACCCCATCAAGCCCTTCATGACCGCCGTCCTGGAGGGCGAGAACGCCAGGAAGGCGGCCCGTACCGCCTCGGACGCCATCACCGAGACCCTGTCCGAGTAACCGGCCGCGGCGCACCCGGGACGGGGCGCCGCGGAGCATTCAGCCTTCCCACACCCGCGATCCCCCGGACGGTCATGTCGAATCCAGCCGGCGGCGGAAGAAACGAGGGGCCGGGCCGCACCGCTCGCGGACCGGCGCCGACCCTTCACCTTCCGTACGCCGGAGGAGACCGCCATGCCCGCCCCCTCGCACGCGCTCGCCGCCCCCACCGCCCCCGCCGTCCCCGTGCCGGCGGGCATCCAGCCCGCCGTGGCGCTCCCCGCGCAGCCCGGCCCGGGCGGCGGCTCCCAGCCCGCGCCCCGCTACCTCGTGGGACTCGCCCGCGACCAGGACGACGTCCGCGCCGCCCAGCGCCTGCGCCACCTGGTCTTCGCCGGCGAGATGGGCGCCCGCCTCGACGGGCCCGAGCCGGGCCTCGACACCGACGCCTTCGACGCCTACTGCGACCACCTGCTGGTCCGTGAGGAGTCCACCGGCGAGGTCGTCGGCACCTACCGGATCCTGCCGCCCGAGCGGGCCGCCGTCGCCGGGCGCCTCTACTCCGAGAGCGAGTTCGACCTCGCCCGGCTCGCGCCCATCCGCCACGACCTCGTCGAGGTCGGCCGCTCCTGCGTCCACCCCGCCCACCGCAACGGCGCCGTCATCGCCCTCATCTGGGCCGGCCTCGCCCGCTACATGACCCGCACCGGCCACGAGTGGCTGGCCGGCTGCTGCTCGATCCCGCTCGCCGACGGCGGCGCGTCGGCCGCCGCCACCTGGGACACGGTCAAGGCGAAGCACCTCGCCCCCGAGGAGTACTGGGTCACCCCGCGCAAGCTGTGGAACCCCGACGGCGTCCGCCGCCCCGAGGGCCGCACGGAACTGCCCCCGCTGCTGCGCGGCTACATCCGGCTCGGCGCCTGGGTCTGCGGCGCCCCCGCCCACGACCCCGACTTCGGCGTCGCCGACCTCTACGTGCTGCTCTCGCTGCGCCGGACCAACCCGCGCTACCTGCGCCACTTCCTCTCGCTCGTCCCGGCCTCGTGAACGGCGCGGCCCCGGCGCCCTCGCCGTGGCTCCCCACGGCACCCTGCACCCCGGGCCGTCGCTGCGCGGCCCACCCGGACCCGGAACCGCCCGCCCGGGCCCTCTTCCGGCCCGCGCCCGCGTCGCGCGCCTGCGCCCGCCTCGCGGCGGGTCTCGCGACCGTCCTCCTCGGCGTGGTGCTCCTCCCCGCGGTGGGCCCGCTGCCCGCCGCCGCGCGGCACGTCCTGGTACGGCTCTGGACGCGGGCCGTCGTCCGCGCCTTCGGCGTCCGGCTGACCGTCACCGGCGCCCCGCCGTCCGGCGGACGGGCCGCGCTCGTGGTCGCCAACCACGTCTCCTGGCTGGACGTCCCGGTCGTCGCCGCCGTCCTGCCCGGCCGGATGCTGGCGAAGCGGGAGGTACGCGGCTGGCCGGTGCTCGGCCCGCTCGCCGCCCTGGGAGGCACGCTCTTCATCGACCGCGACGGTCTGCGCCGGCTGCCCGGCACCGTGCGCGAGCTCGCCGGGGCGCTGGCCGCGGGCGGTCGGGTGACCGTCTTCCCGGAGGGGTCCACATGGTGCGGGCGGGCCGGTGGACGGTTCCGTCCGGCGCTCTTCCAGGCCGCCGTGAATACTGGATCCGATATCCAGCCGATACGCATCGGCTACCGGCCCGCGGGGGCGGCGGCGTACGTGGGGGAGGACCCGCTGGGCGCGTCGCTGTGGCGGGTCGCGCGGACGCCGGGACTGACCGTGGAGGTCCGGGTACTGGATCCGATATCCGTGATCCAGTACCCGGATCGTCGACTCCTCGCCGCAGCCGCCCAGCGGGCCGTGGAACCAACGGCCACGCGACCCCCGACGGACGGGCCGCTCACGGACCGACCGCTCACGGACCGGCGGCCCACCGGCCGGCGCCCCGCCGTCCCCCGACAGGCCGGCCCCGCCGGCCCCCCGAGCGCCTGCCCGGCCCCCTACCGGGCCGTCGCCAGCGACAGCGCGAACCGGCCCTCCTCGTCCGTCCACCAGCGCGTCAGCTCGAACCCCGCCTCGGCCAGCTCCGCCCGCACCCCCTCCTGACGGAACTTCGCCGACACCTCCGTCCGCAGCTCCTCGCCCTCCTCGAACGGCACCACCAGATCGAGGTCGGGGATCTTCACGGTCAGCGCGTGCCGGGCCCGCAGCCGCATCTCGATCCACTCCCGCTCCCGGTCCCACCGGGCCACATGCTCGAAGTCGTCCGGATCCGCGTCGGCGCCCAGCTCCCGGTCGATCACGGCCAGCACGTTCTTGTTGAACTCCGCCGTCACCCCGGCCGCGTCGTCGTACGCGGCCACCAGGGTCGACTCGTCCTTCACCAGGTCCGTGCCGAGCAGGAAGCCGTCACCCGCCGCCGACATCGACCGCACCGAGCGCAGGAACGACCGCCGCTCCTCCGGCAGCAGGTTGCCGATCGTCCCGCCCAGGAAGGCGACGAGCCGCGGCCCCGGCGTGTCCGGCAGCGTGACGCTCCGGGTGAAGTCGGCGATCAGGGCGTGCACCCGCAGCCCGGGACGGTCGGCGAGGAGCGCCTCGGCCGCCCCGGTCAGCGCCGACTCGCTCACGTCCACCGGTACGTACGCGGCCAGCCCCGGCAGCAGCGCGTCGATCAGGAACCGGGTCTTCTCCGACGAACCCGAACCCAGCTCCACCAGCGTCCGCGCGCCGGTCGCCGCCGCGATCTCCGGCGCCCGCGTGATCAGGATCTCCCGCTCCGCGCGCGTCGGGTAGTACTCGGGCAGCCGGGTGATCTCGTCGAACAGCTCACTGCCGCGCGCGTCGTAGAACCACTTCGGCGGCAGCTCCTTGGGCGTACGAGTCAGGCCCCGCAGCACGTCGGCGCGCAGATCGGCGGCGGCCGCGTCCGGGGCGAGGGTGCGGGTCAGCTGGAACGTGCTCACGCGGACGACTCCTTGAGCGGGGTGAGGACGACGTCCGACCGGCAGGCGGTGACGAGCGTGCGCTCGGGCACCTCCTGCCACCGGGGATCGTCGTCATAGGGTTCGGAGGCCACGACCACCCGGTCGGGGCCGGACAGACACCACAGACTGTTCCCCCACGCCGTCGCCGCGATCCGGTCGCCGTCGGTGAGCAGCAGGTTGAGCCGCGCCCCGGGCGCGGCCTCGGCCGCCGCCAGCACCGTTTCCGCGAGCGCGTCCCCCGGACCCCGGCCCGCCCGCAGCCGGTGCAGCACCAGCGCCCACAGCAACGCCGAGTCGGTGCGCGCCTCCAGGTCGAGCAGCTCGGCCGCCGGCAGCGTCGACGCCAGCGGCGTCAGCGTCCCCGGCCAGCCGGGCACCGCGCCGTTGTGGCTGAAGAGCCACGGTCCCGAGGCGAACGGCGAGGCCGCCGCCTCCCCGTCCGCGCCCGGCAGCGTCGCCCCCCGCACCGCGCCCAGCAGCGCCCCGCTGCGCACGACCCGGGCGAGGTCCGCGAAGGAGAGGTCGCCCCAGATCGGCCCGGTGCGCCGGTACCGGGCCGGGACCGGGTCCCCGTCCGCGTACCAGCCGACGCCGAAGCCGTCCGCGTTCACCACCCCGCTGCTCTGCGTCCGCGGCGCCCACGCCTGGCGCAACAGCGCGTGTGGAGGCCGCACGAGCACCTCCCCGAGCGCCAACGGCACGCCCAGATAGGCGACGTGACGGCACATCAGTCGAGCTCCGCGGAGCGGGCCGTGCGGAAGCCCGCGAAGATCTGCCGCCGCACCGGGTAGTCCCAGTTGCGGAAGGTGCCCCGGCAGGCCACCGCGTCCACCGCGAACGAACCGCCGCGCAGCACCTTGTACTCGGACCCGAAGAACACCTCCGAGTACTCCTTGTACGGGAACGGCCGGAAGCCCGGGTACGGCAGGAAGTCGCTCGCCGTCCACTCCCACACGTCACCGATCAGCTGCCGCACCCCGAGCGGCGAGGCACCCGCCGGGTAGCTCCCCGCCCGCGCTGGCCGCAGGTGCCGCTGGCCCAGGTTGGCGTGGTCCGGACCCGGGTCGGCGTCGCCCCACGGGTAGCGGCGCGAGCGCCCGGTCACCGGGTCGTACCGGGCCGCCTTCTCCCACTCCGCCTCCGTCGGCAGACGCCGCCCCGCCCACCGGGCGTACGCGTCCGCCTCGTACCAGCTGACGTGGACCACGGGCTCGTCCTCCGGCACCGGCTCGGTCACCCCGAACCGTCGGCGCAGCCACCGCCCGCCCTCCTGGCTCCAGAACAGCGGTGCCACGACGCGGTGTTCACGGATCTGCGCCCAGCCCTCCGGGTGCCACCACCGCCGGTCGGTGTAGCCGCCGTCCGCCATGAACGCCAGGTAGGAACCGTTGGTGACCGGTGTCGTGTCGAGGTGGAAGGCGGCCACGGTACGGGTGTGCGCCGGGCGCTCGTTGTCCAGCGCCCACGGCTCGTCCGAGGTCCCCATCGTGAACGGCCCGCCGGGCACCAGCACTTCGTCCGGAAGGGGGCCCGAGGGGTGGACCGGCGGCGGGGGAGCGTCGAGCGCGACCGGTCCCTTCCGTAGCTGATGGGTGATCAGCATGGTCTCGTCGTGCTGCTGTTCGTGTTGGGCGATCATCCCGAAGGCGAAGCCCGCGTCCAGCAGCGGACGCCCCTCCAGTCGCGCCCCGGCCAGGACGTCCAGCACCCGGGTCCGTACGTCGGCGGCGTACGCCCTGGCCTCGGCCGGTCCGAGGAGCGGCAGCGACGGGCGTTCGGAGCGGGGGTGCGCGAAGGCGTCGTACAGCGGGTCGATCTCGGGTCGCAGCGCCTCCCGCCCCGCCACCTCCCGCCACAGCCACTGCTCCTCCTGGTTCCCGATGTGCGCCAGGTCCCAGACCAGGGGCGACATCAACGGCGAGTGCTGGGTCATGAGTTCGCCGTCGTCCACGCACTCCGTGAGCAGCGCGGTGCGGGCCCGGGCGGCGGTGAGCGCCTCCAGCGCCCTGGCCCGCAGCGCCTCCGGGACCGGCGCGGGGCCCGCGGTCGTGTCCGTGTCGGCCGTTCCGGTCACGAGGTCACCACCTGGAGCTCGTCGGCAGGGCAGCCCCCGGGGTCCACGTACCGCTCCCGGAAGGCGTCGACGGCCTTCCGCACCGGCTCGCTCGCGCCGATCCGGCGCAGCGCGGGCCGGACCGCGGCGAAGACCTCGACCGCCACCCCGTGCAGCAGCGGATCGGCGAGCCCGTCCCTGGCGGCCCGCAGCCACAGCGGGTTGCGGGGCGCTGGATCCGGCCCGGCCAGCTCCGCCAGCGGCCGTACCGCCCGGTGCACCGCCTCGGCCGCCTCCGCGTCCTCGAAGACCGCCGTCGTCACCGCCACCGGCACCATCCAGCCGTCCGCGCCCGGCTGCGCGTCGATCATCCGCAGCTCCAGGTGGCCGCGCGGCCGGACCGGCGGGAAGAGCGTCGTCAGGTGGTAGCGCAGGTCGTCGGCGTCGGCCGGCCGGGGCAGCCCCGTGCGCAGCCACTCCCGGAAGGTCAGCTCCTCCGGCACCAGCCACGGGCCGTCGTCCTCCGCGCGGACGCAGAGCACCGGAGTGTCCAGGACGTGCGCGGCCCACTCCCGGCGCGGGTCGCCGTCCGCCGTGGGCGCCAGCGTCCGCACCGGGTCGAGCTCCGCCCACAGCGCCTGCCGGGTGGAGCGCCAGCCGGTCGGACGCCCGCCGTGCTGCGGGGAGTTGGCGAAGACCGCCACGAGGACCGCGCCGAAGACGTGCGCCAGCTCCCAGCGGCGCAGGTAGCCGAGCGGGCCCGGCTTCTCGTAACCGGCGTCCAGGCAGACCTGGACCGAGGCCGACTCGCACATCATGGCCCGGCCCGCGGGGCCCGTCCGGCCGAGCGCGACCTCCATCGCGTCGTACCGGGGCTCGCGCAGCACCCGCTCGCGCGGCGAGTGCCAGGGATCGACCCCGTACCCGCTCAGCGCCAGGCCGAGCGGACCCAGCGCCGCGCGCACCGCCGACAGGTCGGAGGCGAGCGAGTCCATGCACTCCATGAGGGAACCGGCCGGGAGCGAGCTGAGCTCCAGCTGCCCGCCGGGTTCGAAGGTGAGCAACGACACCAGTGACAGGGACCGTACGGTGTCGAGCGCGGCCGCCAGGCGGTGCGGACGCACCGGCTCGCGCGGGTCGCGCAGATCGTGGACGAGCCATTCGAGCTCCACGCCCACGGTCTTGGGCGGGCCGGTCTTGAAACAGATACAGCGCAGCAGGTCCTCCGCCGCCTCCTCGGTGAGGGGCGGGCCGCCGCGCGGGGTGCCGCTGGGCGTCATCCGTGCACCTCCAGGTGCTGGTCGCGGAACCGTTCGGGAAGCCGCTGCCTTCCACCTAAAGCCACCGCCGGGCGGCGTGCAAGAGCGCCTCGGCGTCGCCACGCGCGCCCCCTGTGCCCCCGGACGTCCGTAAAACACCCCCCGACCCGCTGTGACGGGGGAGTCGGGAGAGGAGACGGAAAATCGTTTGTCCCCATCCCGCCGAAACGATCATTCTCGTGGCATGAGTGCACGACTGCGCGAGATCGCGCGGCAGACCGAGGAGATCGTCGCCGCGGCCTCCTACACCGCCCCCGACGGGCGGACCGTCTCCTTCCACGAGGACCTCGCCGCCGCCCTGGCCGGAACCCGGCTGTACGGTCCCGAGCCGATCCCCGTCACCCCCGCCACCGGCCGCGCCGGCCGGATCGAGGTCACCGGCGAGAGCAGCCTCGCCGCCGCCCGCCGGATGACCGCCGCCGACCCGGCCCGGCCGGTCGCCGTCCTGAACTTCGCCTCCGCCCGCAACCCCGGAGGCGGCTACCTCAACGGCGCCCAGGCCCAGGAGGAGGCGCTGTGCCGTTCCTCCGCCCTCCACGCCACCCTGCTCCGCGCCCCCGCGTACTACGAGCACCACCGGGGCGACCGGGACACCTTCTACACCGACCGGGTGATCCACTCGCCCCGGGTCCCGGTCTTCCGCGACGACCGCGGCGCCCTGCTCGCCACCCCCTTCACGGTCGGCTTCCTGACCTCGCCCGCCCCCAACGCCGGCGTCGTCCGCCGCCGGGACCCGCGCCGGGCCCCTCTGCTGCCGGCCGCCCTGGCCTCCCGCGCCGAGCGGGTCCTGGAGACGGCGGTCGCCGAGGGGTACCACCGGATCGTCCTGGGCGCCTGGGGCTGCGGCGTCTTCCGCAACGACCCGGCCGAGGTGGCGAGCGCCTTCGAGAGGCTGCTGAGCGGTGAAGGCCGGTTCGCCGGTCACTTCGAGGAGGTCGTCTTCGCCGTCCTGGACCGTGCCGCCGGGACCCCGACCCTCGCCGCCTTCCGACGGATATTGGATCCAAGCTGACGCACGGTGGATCCACGCTCACGGATGACGGTGGATCCACGCTCACGGATATCGAATCCGGGCTGACGCATGCTGGATCCGACCCGACCGACACCCGACCGACAGGGGATCCGATCTCCCTATTTCCCCGGTATGCGCTCTTCGTGCCGCCGTGCGAGCCTGAAGACACACGGACTCGCGTCCGAGCCGCGTCCGAGAGTCGTCGTACGGGAGGCACGATCGTGGGCAAGAAGCAGACCCGGGTGAACAAGGGCGCCCGCACGGGTGGTCACGAGCACCGGGAGGTGACGTCCGCCAAGGAGAAGGGCGGGACGACCGCCGCGAGCGAGTCGCCGAGGCCCGTCATCGAGACTGCGTCCCACCGCAGAGAGCGGAAGTTCGGCCACAACTGAGGTCCGGCCCCCGGCCGAGCGAGGGATCCGGGGAGACGGGCACGGGCCGGGCCGGGCACCATGACGGTGCCGGGCCCGGCTCGCGTACGTACGGGGTCCGTGGGGTCACGCGTCGTCGCCGACGGTGATCTCGATTGTCGTCACCTCCTCGTCCCCTGCCGCCCGCGCGGCCGGCACGGCGGCCGCGGCCGGCCGGTCGGAGCCGTTCGGGCCCATCGTGGCGAGCAGCTGACGGGCCAGGCCGAGCCCGGTCCCGCCCATGGTGAGCGCCTTGGCGAACATGTCCGCCATGCCGTCGGCGCCGTTCAGGAGGATCATCTGGTCCACGTTCCCGAACGCGGAGGCACCGGCCTCGACGATCTCCGGCCACCGCTCGGCCAGCTGCTGCGCGACCACGGCCTCCTGGTTCTCCGCGAGGGCCGCCGCCCGCGCCTTGATCGCCTCCGCCTCGGCCAGGCCCTTGGCGCGGGTGGCCTCGGCCACCGCCAGGCCCTTCGCGTGCGCCGCCGCGGCCTCGGCCTCACCGGTGACCCGGGTCGCCGTCGCCGTCGCCGCGCTCGCCAGCTCGGTCTCCCGCGCCTTGGCCTGCGCGGCCGAGATCCGGGCGTCGCGCTCGGCCTCGGCCAGGGTCCGCGTCTCGTACGCCATCGCGTCGGCCGGCTTGCGGACCTCCGCCTGGAGCTGCTGCTCCTTGCGGTGCCCCTCCAGCTCCGCGACCCGGGTCTCCTGGACGACGACCTCCTGCCGGGAGGCGGCCTCGGCCAGCGGGCCGGCCTGCCGGGCCCGGGCGCTGGCCTGGTCCCGTTCGGCCTGGTAGCCGGCCTGGAGGATCTCGCTGTCGCGGGTCGCCTCCGACATCCGGGCCGCCGCCTGCTGCTCGGCCTCGGTCGCCCGCCGGTTGGCCTCCGCCTGCGCGATCCGGGCGTCGCGCTGGACGGCGGCCGCGTGCGGGGCGGCGAGGTTCTTGATGTAACCGGTCGGGTCCTCGATCTCGTGGATCTGGAGCGAGTCGACGATCAGACCGAGCTTCTCCATCTCCGTGCCACAGGCGGAACGCGCCTGCCCGGTCAGCTTCTCCCGGTCACGGATCATGTCCTCCACGGTCAACCCGCCGACGATGGCGCGGAGATGACCGGCGAAGACGATGTGGACCCGCTCGCTCATCAGCTTCTGCTGGTCGAGGAAGCGGCGGGCCGCGTTGGCGATCGAGACGAAGTCGTCGCCCACCTTGAAGATCACCACACCCCGGACCTTGAGCGGAATGCCCTGGTGGGTGACGCATTCGACCGACAGCTGGGTCTCGTTGAGGTCCAGCGACAGCTTCCGCACCGCCTGCACACCGGGCACCACGAGGGTGCCGCGCCCGGTCACGATGCGGAACCCCATGCCGTCGCCGAGGCCCTCGTTCTTGTGGTTGGAACCGGAGATGATGAGCGCCTCGTTGGGTTCCGCGACGCGCCACATCATTTTGAACAGGACGATCAGGACGACGAGCGCGCCGACGACGGCGCCCGCCAGAATGCCGATGCCCATGGGAAAGGTCCCCCTTCACCGGAGCCGTGCGGATCCGGTGAAGGGAGTGTGCGCCCGGGACGGCCGCGGCTCAACGGTCGTGCCGGACGTCGTGTCAGACGCCGTACACGGCTGTGACATAGACGGTGCGCGGAGGGAGGTGTTCCACGACGGTCACCAGGGTGCCGACCTCGATCCGCTCCTTCGGGGTCGCCGCGTACGCGAGGAAGTGCTCGGCACCGCCGCGGATCCGCAGGATCACCTCGCCGACGAGCCCGGGCCCGACGGTCCCGGTCACCCGGCCGAGCAGTCCCACCATCGAGCTGTCCATCGACTCGTTCATGACCGAACGGTACGTCAGAACCCGCCGCTCCGGAGGGGGTTGCGACCCGTCCTGATCAGCGGACCGAGCGGATCGGCCGGACCGCGAGGGCGCCCAGGACCGACAGGACGGCCGCGACGAGGAACAGCGGGGTGTAGCCGCCGCCGATCGAGACCACCGCCGAGGCGACGAAGGGCGCCACGATCTGCGGGCCGGCGTTGGCGATGTTCAGCACGCCCATGTCGCGGGCGGCGTCCTCCGCCGCGGGCAGCACCATCGTCACCAGGGCCGTGTCCACCGCCATGTAGCAGCCGAAACCGAGGCCGTTGACGACCGAGAAGGCGAGCATCGCCGTCCAGCTGCTGGAGAGCGCCGGGATGAGCAGCGCGCCGGCGGCCAGCGCCGCGGAGGCGCCGACGAAGAGCTTGCGGCGGTCGTAGCGGTCGGAGAGCCAGCCGCCGAGGACCGTGGAGACCACCATGGCGAGGGAGTTGACCGGCATGAGGATGGCGACGGCCTCCTCGGCCGACAGCCCGGCCGGCAGGACGGTGTGGTCCTTGAGGATGTAGAGCTGGAAGCCGGACACCGCGAAGTAGCCGAGGACGAGCAGCGCCCGGCCGATGAACGCCCATCGGAAGTCGTGGTCCTTGAGCGCGCTGCCGAAGGCGGCGATCTGCGCCTTGACCGGCAGTGGCGCCTTCGCCGGCATCCGCTCCTCGCGGGCGAGCGAGGTGAAGACCACCGAGGTGACGGCGATGACCGCGCCGAAGACCAGGTAGCCGGTCCGGTAGTCGTCGGAGAAGGCCGCGCCGACCAGGGCGCCGATGGCGGAGCCGATCGGCAGGCCGAGGCCGACGGCCGCCGACGCCTTGCCGCGGGAGGCGAGCGGGACCCGGTCGGGCACCACGGAGGTGATAGCCGCCTGGTAGACGTTCATCACCGCCTGCCCGAGACACCAGGCGATGGTGACCAGCAGGATCGTGTGCACGCTGCCGAGCAGCAGCATCACGGGCACGGCGAGGAGACCGCCGCCCAGGATCCACGGGTTGCGCCGCCCGGAGCGGTCGGAGAGCGCGCCGGCGACGGGGTTGAAGACCGTCGCGAAGATCGCGGATATGCCGGCGACCAGTCCGAAGTTGGCCACCTTCTCGGCCGGGTCGACGGCCTCGATCTGGAGCGCGAGCAGCATGCCCGCCACGCCGATGTAGAGCGCGTACATCGCGCTGTTGCCGAGGAGCAGCAGCGGCAGCAGTCCGCGGGTGGGGCGGGGGGCGGCGGGGGAGTCGGGGCCGGCGGCGGGGGCGGAGCCCGTACCGGCGCCGGTCCCGGGGGAGGAAAGGGCCACGTTGCCCTCCAGAGGAGAACGCCCGATGAGGGGGCGGAAAATGGATGATTTAGGCGAAGTGACACGTGTCAGTGACGCGTGTCAGCATTGTGTAGCACCCGATTCCGGCCATCCGCCAGACCCTGCGCCGGATTGTTCTGGAAAGATGCCGAAGCGATGAGTCAGTCGATCGAACAGCCTGCCGACGGCACCCCGGGCCGCACCCCCGCCCGTGCCGTGCCGACCAGCGCCGACGTGGCGCGTCTCGCGGGCGTCTCCCGGGCCACCGTCAGCTACGTCCTGAACAACACCTCCGCGGTCCGCATCAGCGAACCGACCCGCGAACGGGTCCGCGAGGCGGCCCGCGAGCTGGGCTACGTCCCCCACGCCGCCGCCCGCACCCTGCGCGCGGGCCACAGCCGGATGGTGCTGCTGCCCAGCGCCCACGTGCCCGTCGGCCCGCTCTACAGCCGCTTCTTCAACGACCTCCAGTGGGCCCTGCGCCGCCTCGACTACACCGTCGTCCAGTACGGCAGTGTCGGCCTCGCCCCCGAGGACGCCGCCCGCGCCTGGGCCGAGCTGCGCCCCGCCGCCGTCGTCTCGGTGGGCGAGGTGGAGGTGACCCCCGGTGCCGTGGAGATCCTCAAGCGCTCCGGCGTCAAGGCCGTGATCACGGTGGGGACGCGGCGGACCGAGGGCGCCCACTCCCTCGTCCTCGACCAGCCGAGGGTCGGCCGGGTCGCCGCCGAGCACCTGATCGCGACCGGTCGGCGCCGGATCGGCGTCGTCGTCCCCGAGGAGCCGGGCCTCGGCATGTTCTCCGGACCGCGCCTGGAAGGCGCCCGCGACGCCGCCGAGGCCGCCGGTGCCACCCTCGTGCCCCTCCCCCTCGCGTACACCGAGGAGTCCGCCGCGGAACTGGCCGGACGCTGGCCGGAACTCGCCCTCGACGGGGTCTTCGCCTACAACGACGAGTACGCGATGCTCCTCATGCGCGCCCTCCAGGACGCCGGCGTCGCCGTCCCCGAGGAGACCGCCGTCGTCGGCGCGGACGACCTCCTCCTCGGCCGGCTGCTGCGCCCCCGGCTCAGCACCGTGCACATCGACCTGCTCCAGGGGGGCGAGCTGGCCGAGCTCGTCGACGGCGCGGTGAACGGCACCGCGGACGAGTCCGGCACCCGCCCGCTCCTGGACTCGCGGGTCGTCCGGCGCGAGTCCAGCTGACCGCTTAGCGTCGGTGCATGAGCACTCACCCCAACCGTTACGAGATCCTCCTGGTGCCCGGCCACGTAGAGGACCGGGGCGGCGCGAGCGTCGCCGACAGCGCGGTGCGCTCCGCCGTGGTGGAGCGCACCGGCCGCTACGGAGAGACCGGCTACCCGATCTACGAGGGCCACGGCATGCTCGCCGACATCGACCCCGAGACGCGCACGGTGGAGGCGCTCCTGGTCGACGGCCGCGAGCTCGACTACGGCCTGGTGGCGCTGGTACGGGACGCGAAGACGGGCTGAGGGGCGGGGCAAGGCCCTTCGGGCGGGCCCGGCCCCTCCTCATCGACCTCCTCGACGGCCTCCTCGCCGTCGAGGAGCGGGCACGGCTGTCCGCGGGGCCGGAGGGGCCAAGGGCGGACGGGGGCCCTCGGCCGAGCGAACGCCACCTTGGCCCGTGCGCCGTTGACAGGCGCGGCACCGGGGCCCAGACTCTGCGCGCGCAGAAGCGCGAAACTTGTTTCACCAGGCGAACAGAGTCGTTCCGCCGGTCACCCGGGAGAGATCCGATGAGCATCCGCGACGTGTACATCGTCGACGCCGTCCGCACCCCCATCGGCAAGTTCGGCGGCGGCCTCGCCTCCGTACGGCCGGACGACCTCGCCGCCCATGTCGTCAGGGCCCTCGTCGACCGCACGCCCGACCTCGACCCGGCCCTCGTCGACGACGTCTACTTCGGCGACGCCAACGGCGCCGGCGAGGACAACCGCGACGTGGCCCGGATGGCCGTGCTCCTCGCCGGCCTCCCCGTCACCGTCCCCGGCGTCACCGTCAACCGCCTCTGCGGCTCCGGCCTCGAAGCCGTGATCCAGGCCGCCCGCGCGATCGCCCTCGGCGACGCCTCCGTGGCGATCGCCGGCGGCGTCGAGTCCATGTCCCGCGCCCCCTGGGTGCTGCAGAAGCCCGAGCGCGCCTTCCCCGCCGGCCACCAGCAGCTCCACTCGACCACCCTCGGCTGGCGCATGACCAACCCCGCGATGCCCGCCGAGTGGACCGTCTCCCTCGGCGAGGGCGCCGAGCTCGTCGCCGACCGGCACGCCCTCGGCCGCGAGGCGCAGGACGCCTTCGCCCTGGACAGCCACCGCAAGGCCGCGGAGGCGTGGGCCAAGGGCCTGTACGACGCCGAGGTCGTCCCGTACCCGGGCGCGGAGCTCGACCGCGACGAGTGCGTCCGTGAGAACACCTCCCTGGAGGCGCTCGGCCGTCTCAAGCCGGTCTTCAGGGCCGACGGCGGCACCGTCACCGCCGGCAACGCCTCCCCGCTCAACGACGGCGCCGCCGCCCTCCTCCTCGTCGACGAGGACGGGTTGCGCGAGACCGGCCGCGAGCCGCTCGCCCGGATCCGGGCCTCCGCCGTCACCGGCATCGAGCCGCAGCTCTTCGGCCTCGGCCCGGTCGCCGCCGTCCGCCGCGCCCTGGGCAAGGCCGACCGCTCCTTCGCCGACCTGACCACCTTCGAACTCAACGAGGCCTTCGCCGCCCAGGCCCTCGGCTGCCTCGCCGAGTGGCCGGAACTCGACCCCGCGATCGTCAACCCGCGCGGCGGCGCCATCGCCCTCGGCCACCCGCTCGGCGCCTCCGGCGCCCGCCTCGCCGGCTCGGTCGCCCACCAGCTCGCCGCCGCCGGCTCCGGCACCGGCCTCGCGGCCCTCTGCATCGGCGTCGGCCAGGGCCTCGCCCTGGTCCTGGAGCGCTGACCGCGCCCTCCCGTGGGGCACGGCGTACGGAAACGGGAGAGCCCCCGCCGGAGCGGGGGCTCTCACCGTACGCGGGGCGTCCGGGTCACTGGGACGGGGCCTGCTGCTGCGCCGCGACCGACTTGCGGACCTCGTCCATGTCCAGCTTCCGCGCCTGGCCGATGACGTCCTCCAGCGCGGCCTCGGGCAGCGCGCCCGGCTGCGCGAAGATTGCCACGTTGTCCCGGACGATCATCAGCGTCGGGATCGACTGGATCTCGAAGGCGGCCGCCAGCTCGGGCTGCGCCTCGGTGTCCACCTTGGCGAAGACCAGGTCCTGGTGGCGCCCGGAAGCGGCCTCGTAGACCGGGCCGAACTGACGGCACGGCCCGCACCAGGAAGCCCAGAAGTCGATCAGGACGAAGTCGTTCCCGCTGACGACCTCGTCGAAGTTGTCCTTGGTGAGCTCGATGGTGCTCATGCTTCCGCCTTTCGGTCTCCTGTGGTGTCCTCACGGTCCCCTGGGGACTCGCCCCGCACAACGGCCTATCGAGCCGCGCTATTCCGGCCCCCACCCACCAGACTGGTCCCCATGACGCGAACGGTGGAGAACGAGCACGCGAACGAGCACGAGTACGACGTGGTGGTCCTCGGCGCGGGTCCGGTGGGCGAGAACGTCGTCGACCGGGTGCGCGCGGCCGGACTGACCGCCGCGATCGTGGAGGCCGAACTCCTCGGGGGCGAGTGCTCCTACTGGGCGTGCATGCCCAGCAAGGCGCTGCTCCGCCCGGTCCTCGCCCGCTCCGACGCGCGCAAGGTCCCCGGTCTGCGCGAGGCGGTCTACGGCCCGCTGGACGCCCTGGACGTCTTCGCGCACCGCGACGAGACCGTCGGGCACTGGAAGGACGACGGCCAGGTCGACTGGCTGGACTCGATCGGCGTACGCGTCTACCGGGGGCACGGGCGCGTGGCGGGGCCCCGCCGGGTCGCCGTCGACGGCCCCGAGGGCGAACACCACGTCCTGACCGCCCGGCACGCGGTGGCCCTCTGCACCGGCAGCCGCGCCGTGCTGCCTCCGCTGCCGGGGCTCTCCGGCGCCCGCCCCTGGACCAGCCGGGAGGCGACCAGCGCCGACCGGGTGCCGGGCCGGCTGCTCGTCGTCGGCGGAGGCGTCGTCGGCGTCGAGATGGCGACCGCGTGGCACGCGCTCGGCTCCCACGTCACCATGCTCGTCCGCGGCGACCGGCTGCTTCCCCGGATGGAGCCCTTCGTCGGCGAGCGCGTCGCCGAGGCGCTGCGGGCGCGCGGGGCCGACGTCCTCACCGGCGTCTCCGTCGAGGCGGTCGTACGGGACGGGGGCAGCGGTCCCGTCACCGTGGTCCTGGAGGGCGGCGACACCGTCGAGGGCGACGAGGTCCTCTTCGCCACCGGCCGGGCCCCGCGCACCGAGTCCGTCGGCCTGGAGACCGTCGGCCTGGAACCCGGCTCCTGGCTCGACGTCGACGACAGCCTGCGCGTCGACGGCACCGACTGGCTCTACGCGGTCGGCGACGTCAACCACCGCGCGCTCCTGACCCACCAGGGCAAGTACCAGGCGCGGATCGCCGGTGCCGCGATCGCCGCCCGCGCGGCCGGCACCCCGCTCGGGGACGCCGCGGCCTGGGGGCCGCACGCCGCCACCGCCGACCACGCCGCCGTCCCCCAGGTGGTCTTCTGCGACCCCGAGGCCGCCGCCGTCGGCCTGAGCCTCGCCGAGGCCGAACGGGCCGGGCACCGGGTCCGCGCCGTCGACGTCGAGATGAGCTCCGTCGCCGGTGCGGGCCTCTACGCCCAGGGCTACCGGGGCCGCGCCCGGCTCGTCGTCGACCTCGACCGCGAGGTCCTCCTCGGCGCCACCTTCGTCGGCCCCGCCGTCGGCGAACTCCTCCACGCCGCGACCGTCGCCGTCACCGCCGAGGTGCCCGTCTCCCGCCTGTGGCACGCCGTGCCCTCGTACCCGACGCTCAGCGAGGTCTGGCTCCGCCTGCTGGAGGCCTACCGGGACGGCGCCGACCCGGAGTGAACCCCGAGGAGCGCGCCCACGGGTACGGCGTCCCCTGCGCCCGCTGCGGCGCCCCGGTTCCGGCCGGCGCCGGACTCCTCCGGCACGGCCGCCGCGGCCGGGACGCCCGCCGCCCCGGGCACGCTCCCGCGCCCGGCCCGTAGCCGTCCGGCCGCCACCGGCCCGGCGGCCGTCCGCTGCCCGCCGTGGCCGAGAGGTACGGGGTTCCGCGCGAGTACCCCGGTGGTCCGCACGAGCGCCCCGGTGGTCCGGCCTCGGACGCGCGGGCGGTGCTGCCGGACCGACTCGGGGTTCAGGCGCGGGGGACGAGCAGGGCCGCCGCGGCCCGGGCGGAGTCCAGCGCCGGGCGGGCGCCGGGGGCGGAGTCCTGGCCGAGGGCGACCCGCGTGCTCAGGCCGTCGAGGAGGGCGAGGAGTTCGGAGGCGCGGGCCGGCGCGTCGAGCGGGGCGAAGCGCCCGCGGGCCGCGCCGGCGGCGAGCAGGGACTCCAGGTCGCGCTGCCAGTCGGCGTCCAGTTCCCGCTGGGCCTCGCGGAGTTCGGGGTTGCCCGCGGTCCTGGCCCAGAGCTCGATCCAGAGCGTCCAGCGCGGATCGCGCGGGCCGCGCGGCAGGTAGAGCCGGAGGAAGTCGTCGAGCTTCCGCTCGGCGCTGGTCCGGCGGCCGAGCAGCGCCCGGCGCTCCTCGGCGAGCGCGGCCTCGCTCCAGCGGAGGGCGGCGAGCAGCAGCCGGTCCTTGGATCCGAAGTAGTACAGGATGTGGCCGCCGCTGGTGCCGAGCCGTTCGGCCAGCGCGGACATGGTGAGGGAGGCGAGGCCGTCCTCGGCGATCGCCGCCATGGCCTCCTCCAGCATCCGCTCCTGGGTGACGTGTCCGTCGCGCCGCCGTGTCGCCCCTGCCACCGTCGCCGCACCCCGTTCCCTCGCCCGGCTGCCCGTCCTCGTACGGCATCGACCTTAACCGGATCTCCGGCGGGGTCTTGACGTGGCCGGAACCTGTCGCCCATCTTGAATGCCATTCAAGAACTTAGAACGTCATTCAAGATACGTCGTTCAGGATCCGGACGTACGAGCAGCAGAGGAGCGTGAGGTGCTCGACAACGAGACGGCGGCACCGCCGACCACCACCCGGGACGAGGTCTTCCAGGTCGAGGCGCACGGCATCGACCCCATCCCCGACGCCGAACGCCACGGCAGCGCCAAGGACGTCTTCTGGGTCTGGTTCGGCTCGAACCTCACCTTCACCTACGTCATCAACGGCGCCCTCGCCGTCGCCTTCGGCCTCTCCTTCTGGCAGGCGACCGCCGTCGTCGTGATCGGCGGCCTCTCCTTCCTGGCGATCGGCGCCGCCGGCCTCGGCGGCGTCCGCACCGGCACCGCCACCCTCGTCCTCTCCCGCGCCGCCTTCGGCCCCCGCGGCAACCGCCCCGCCGGCGCGCTCAACTGGGTCGTCAGCATCGGCTACACGGTCGTCAACACCGTCGTCGGCACCCTCGCCCTGGAAGCCTTCCTCGCCGCCCTCGGCTGGTCCGGCGGGGCCGCGCCCCGGGCCCTGGCACTCGCCGTCACCCTCGCCCTGACCTTCGCGATCTCCTTCTGGGGCCACGCCACCGTCCAGTTCGCCGAGCGCTGGATGGCGTACGTCCTCGCCGTCGGCTTCGGCGTCCTCGTCGTCCTCCTGGTGCCCGGCGCCGACACCGCCGCCCCCGCCACCGGGCCCGGAGCCGCCGGCTGGAGCCTGGCCTTCGTGGTGATGCTGGCCGGCCCGTTCTCGTACCTCCCGATGCCCGCCGACTACACCCGCTACCTGCCCCGCACCACCAGCCTGCGCGCGGTCACCGTCAGCGGCGCCCTCGGCGGCTTCCTCTCCTCGGTCGCCCTGGGCGTCGCCGGTGTCGCCGCCGCCACGCGGACGGACATGACCGACGCCGTCGCCGGCGCCGAGAGCCTGCTGCCCGGCTGGTTCCGGCCCGTCTTCCTCGCCCTCGTCCTCGGCGGCTCCGTCACCAACTCGGTCATCACCCTCTACTCCTCCGGCCTCAACCTCCAGGTCCTCGGCATCCCCTGGAACCGCGCCGGCGCCCTCGCCGTCAGCGCCGCCGTGACCGCCGCCACGCGGACGGACATGACCGACGCCGTCGCCGGCGCCGAGAGCCTGCTGCCCGGCTGGTTCCGGCCCGTCTTCCTCGCCCTCGTCCTC